>JBDGYW010000020.1:0-21002 GCA_039588935.1 Gemmatimonadota bacterium
GAGCCTTCTCGATGAACACCGGAGACTCGCGCGCTACTCATGAACCGCCGGATGCCGAACGGCACGTCCGGTGGTGTGGGAGAAGGGAGCCGTAAGGCTCCCTCCTACCCGATCATCTAGTTTCCTTCTGTGGGGCGCTGCAGCATATCCGCGGGCGGCTCGTCAACGATGTCCTTCAATCGCAGCGTGATCGTGGCGAACGAGAACTTCACCTTGAGTTGCACCACGAGTCGCCGGTCGTCATCGCTGATCCACATCCGCGCCTCTTTGCCTTCGGCGAGGATACCTCGCCCCTGTATGATCGGGTGAACTACGATGCTGGGAAACCGTCCGGCTGGCAGGTCTAGCGTATCCCGCTCGAGCACCTCGAGCACTACCGGGTTCCGGTCCGGCCGGAAGTAACGTTCGTACTCGTATCGCTCTCCGACCTCCAGGTCCACCGTCCGCACGAAGTAGAAAAACGCGAAATCGTCTAAAGGATCTGGCGAGGTGTCCAGGACTGAATCAACGCCCTCCTCGACGTAAAACCCAGAGTCGGGATAAATATCCCAGACGTTGCGTCGGTAACTCCCGCCCTCATGGAAATCTTGAATGAACCGCCGAGATGCGAAATCGTCGATGCCGATCCATGAATCCATCCGGTCGTGCAACCGGTAAATCATACCGCCGCCTCGGAGGACGAAGATCGTGTGTAGGGCCGGTTCACCTCGTACCGTATCGATTCCGGCGACATTCATCATCCCGCTACCGAGAGTGATGAACCCGAACTTCGCCTCATAGAGAAGCGTTTCACCGATCTCGAAGCCCAGTGCGTCTTGCGAGGAAGTGGCGATACTGTCTTGTGCACGGACTGGCGCTGCGCTCAAGGCTCCAAGCAGGCAGGCGAAGACGAGTCGTTTCATAATGAAGCTCGTTGTACAGTTGCATGGGGTGCGGGAATATCGAGTTTTCGGCCGGCACGCATGAGGTTCCAGGCGAGCGCCAGCGGCGCCTCGGTTCGGCGTCTCGAACCGTGTGGCCCCGGACGCTCCGGCACTGGAACGACCGCTATCTGACGTGCGAGAGCTGCCGCACGGGCAAGCAATTCTACGTTTGCGCATCCACCATCGGTGTCCAGAAGTGATTTACCGTCAGTCGGGATGCACGCCCGGAGCGTAACGAGCCGAAACGCATAGACGCCTGACATGATATCTCGAAAACCGGAGAGCCGTATTCCTGGCTTCAGAAGCCAGGGGGCGGATCGGCGGACGAATCGGTGAATGGCCGGCAGCGTGCTCTGAATCGATTCGCCGACTACAATGTCAGCGCCGGACTCAGTTCGCTTGATGAGCTCGGGGATGATCGCTGGTGATACTGAGAAATCGGCTGGTAAAGTTATGAGACAATCACGCTTGGGACGGTCGGTGAGTTCTAGTGCATTCTTTACCAACAATTCCATACAGGCGGCGAACCCGCGCGGATGCCCGGTGGAGATCAACTTCATCGGAAGGGCTCGCGTATACGGCTCCAGTGTCTTGGCTGTGCCATCGGTGGACCCGTCGTCCACCACCAGGAGTCGGTATTCCCTGGAGAATTCCTCAAATACCTGTCGGACCTTCCAAAGAACCAGGCCGACAGTTGCCGCATCGTTTCGAGCCGAAACGCAAACGTAGATCATGATCGCCTTCCGGGAATATCCGTACCCACCACCTTCGATATCTTACCCCACACCTGTCGCAAGGTATCCAATGTAGACGTCAGCTTTTGAGATTGGTGCCGGAGTTGCAGACGTGTTGTGTTCGCCGTTGATTCTCGGTTACGACCACCAAGACACATCCTGTGTGGCGTCGCAGTGGCCGGGTCACAGGTGAAAGCCGCTAATGTTCGGCCTCTACGGTTCCGGTATCAGGCGCAGCGAACATCGGGCACCGTTCACTACTCACCGCACTCCACATCACACGGAGCCCGAACAGAGGCACAGTTGTCGTGGCACTCGACACAGTTCCCAACTGCGGAAGGGACTGAGGGGGCTCGAGATCATAAATGAGCACGCCCATGAACGTATCGAGTGAATCTTCGACGAGAGCAAGCGCAAAGCCTGGTACAGATGGAAATCCTTCACCTTCAAAACCCAGGATGATGCCGTCGGGCCCAGATGCGGCGAGTGCGCGTGCGGTTCCATACCCTACTACTCGGGCAGGAACGACTCCTTGCACACCGACGGGGATCTGACTGAGTATTTTGCCGGGTGTGGCGAACTGCTCCAACACCATCGAAGCCCCAGCCATCGCAGAAATGCCGCATACTGGGTTGTTCTCCGGGTCCCCCTCAGCGCAAGCCGCCAGTGCCAAAGGGATGATCAAGTGTCTTAATCTCATGCCCCAAATCATACCTCACGATCCGGGTGGCGACCACCCTGCAACTCGGTTGGGTTTTCAGCTTCAACTTGGCTTGCTTGACCACGATGGTAGTGAGGCGTATCGTTTTTTCATGAAGACGGGAGGAGCCTCCAGTGTTTGAGCGTCTCCGTGCAGCGATTGATGCCGCCCTCGAAGCGGCAACGTCACCCCAGGACAAACGAGATATCGTGTCAGGAATGCGGGATGCTGTGATCGAGGCGCATGCTGCGGTTGCAGGCATGCGCGAGGATCTGGCGCGTACTGAGCAGGAGCTGGCGGCTGAGCAGCGCAGCCGGAAAGACGCAGAACGCCGGGGCCACATGGCCAAGGAGATCAACGACCAGGAGACCGTGGATGTCGCAGAGAGGTTTGTGGCGAAACACGGCGAGCGCGTTGATGTGTTGGAACAGAAGCTGGAGGCGCAGAAAGCGGAAATCGTGCTAATGGAACGGGAACTCGGCGAGATGAAAGCTCAGATGAAGAAGGTGGCCGGGTCGAGTTCCGCGGACAACGCGTGGCGGGAAATAGAATCTGCCGGCGGCTCACGTCCGGAGACCGATGTCAAAGACGAGCTGCTCAAACAGAAGTTCGACAGGGTTGCGCGCGAAGCTCAGGCGGATGCGCAGCTCGATGCCCTCAAGAAACGGATGGGGAGATAGCGCCCATGAGCATGGAGATCAAACCCGATCGTATGATTTCTCTCGGGTACGGGAAGTATTGGCGGTCGGACGCGATCGTTGGGCTGACGCCTATCGACGAGGAGAGGGGACCGGGGCGGCGCACCGAGGTTTATACTGCAACGATCGAAGATCCAATTGTCGCCTCGCGCAGCGAACATGCGATTTTGCGCGACATGGCCGTTGCCAGCGACGAGCACTTCCAGATTCAGGAGGCTCGGGAGATGTTGGCCGACATGCTCGACTCGCTCGAAGACATCCCTGACGTACTCGGCCGAATGCTGGCAGCTGAGGCGCGCTTCGATGTCATCGGTTGGAAACGTCGCCTTCAGGCGCTGTTGAGAGCCGAGTTGGGGGATGGCTCGGTTGATCAGAACGAGCTGTTTGAATAGTCAGTTGAGTTCACCGCTTGCACTCTATCTTGGTTCCTCACCAACAAGCAGTTGAATCCATAGGGACTTTGCGACCGTAGCTGCGTTTTCTGGTTGATTGGCACCTAGCTGGAAGAGCTGTCGGAAGCGGCGGCGACCGATAACGGGAGGATGCATGATCGATGTCAGTGCGATTCAGAGCGCAATGAGGGAAAAGGGGGTAGACGGCTGGCTCCTGTTTGATCACCACAACAGGGATCATCTCGCGTACCGAGTTCTCGAGATGGACATTAACAAGATGACGTCCCGCCGCTGGTTCTACTACATCCCAGCCGAAGGTGAACCGACGCGGCTTGCACATCGGGTGGAGAAGACCAAGCTGGATTCGCTACCAGGGAAGAAGATTCTGTACCACGCGTGGGTGGAACTCCACAAACAGCTCAAGGAGATCTTGGGGACGCCGAAGAAGATCGCCATGCAATACTCGCCTCTGAACAACATTCCGTATGTCTCCATCGTCGATGGCGGCACTGTGGATCTGATTCGTGGTTTCGGACACGATGTCGTCACGTCGGCCGATCTCGTCCAACAGTTCGAGGCGGTTATCGACGAAGCGGGATACCGGAGCCATCTGAGGGCTTGCGACATCATCCAGGGCATCAAGGACGAGGCGTTCGCAGAGATCGGCAAGGCCCTGGCCGGCGGGAAGAAACTCACCGAATACGATCTGATGCAGTTCATCCTCAGGCGTTTCGGGGAAGAGGGTCTCGAGCCCGGAGAAGGTGTCCCAATTGTCGGCATCAACGACCATCCGGCTGACCCACACTTTGAGCCCACCGAGGAAGGTTCCTACGAATTCAGGAAGGGTGACAAAGTGTTGATCGACCTCTGGGCAAAACTCAAGGAACCAGGCTCGATCTTCTACGACATAACCTGGTGCGGTTACGTCGGGGCCGATCCGCCGGAGAAATACGTCGAGATCTTTCATGTTGTCCGAGACGCGCGGAAAGCCGCAGTGGACTTCGTACGCGAGAAGTTCGCGAAAAATGAGCCATGCTTCGGCTGGGAGGTAGATGATGCCTGCCGCTCCGTTGTCGATCGGGCGGGTTTCGGGGATTTCTTTGTGCACCGCACCGGACATTCAATCGGTGAAGAGGTACACGGCAACGGGGTCAACATCGACAACCTGGAAACCAAAGACGAGCGGCAGCTCGTGCCGGGTATCTGCTTCTCTGTCGAACCGGGCATCTACATAGACGACGAGATGGCTGTCCGGAGTGAAATCGACTGCTTCATCACGCTGGACGGCGAGGTCGTTGTTGCCGGTGATGAGCAAGAAGAGCTGATTCTCATTCCCGCATGACCGGCAACGGTTTGTTTGAGACACGACGCAAGAAGGTCTCCCTTGGACTGCAGGCTTTGTGGTCCCGTCCTGAATGGAGCCGTTAAATGAACATCTACCTGTTTTGCATTCTCGCCTACCTGCTCGTACTGCTCGGGTTCAACTTCTACCGCGCCAGGCAGGTCAAGAGTCAGGAAGACTTCATGGTCGCCGGGCGCAGCCTCAGCGTCTGGGTCATGGTCTTCACGCTCATCTGCACGTGGATTGGCTCAGGGACGTTCGTTGCCGGAGCCGAGTTCGCCTACCGAGCGGGCTTGTCTGCGCTATGGCTGGCGTTGGGAGCATGGGTTGGGATCACCCTCATCTATTTCCTCGCAGCCAAGATTAGGACATTTGGTGAGTACACAATCGGTGACATCATGGAGGTCCGTTACGGGCCTGCCGCGAGGATCGCGGGTGCTGTGGCCCTGATCATCAGCTTCGTCGCAATCGTGAGTTACCAGTTCGTTGCAGGCGGGTTCATTCTGAATGTCATCACCGATGGTGCAATCTCCTCCGACCTTGGGACGATCCTGGCAGCGGCTTTCGTAATCCTGTTCACGGCGCTGGCAGGCATGATGGCGGTGGCGTACACGGATCTTCCAAATGGGATCATCATCGTTCTAGCGTGCGTTGTATCTCTACCATTCATCTACATCGGTGCGGGTGGTTGGGAGGGGGCAGTACAAGCACTTCCGGCGGGTCATTTCGATATCGTGAACCAGGAGTTTGGTGAGCGCCCGACACTGAAAGCCATCGGCTATGCGCTCGCGACATTCCTGTTGCTCATGGGCGTTCAGAGCATGTACCAGAAGTTCTACAGTGCGAAGACTCCCAAAGATGCAAAGATTTCGGTGATATTCTGGACGATTGGTACCATCCTCGTCGAGACTGTAGTCGTATTCATCGCCGTCTTTGCGATGGTACAGCTGGTTGGCATGGTGGCGGCTGACGGCAGCCTCTTGATCGATCCGTCTGTGGAGAGAGAAGGCGGCAAGCTCGTCTTGTTGGCTGCGAAGCACCTGGTGCCGCTACCGGTCGGCGTATTGCTTTTGGCAGCCGCCGTGGTTGTTGTGCTTTCAACCGGTATGAACTACCTGTTGTCGCCGACCACCAATATCATGCGCGACGTCTATCAGAGGTTCATCAATCCCGAACCCGACCAAAAGAAGATGGTCGTCATGCAGCGCGTGTGGGTCGTGGTGCTCGGAGTGGTTGCCTTCTTTTTGGCGACGCAGCTCCAATCGGTGCTGGACATGGCGTACTTTGCCTACACGATTTACGGAGTATCCATCACACCTGCGCTCATAGCGGCGCTCACATGGAAGCGTGCCACAAAAGCAGGCGGATTGGCGAGTATCATCAGTGGCGCCGCAGTATGCGTGTGCCTCAAGGTGCTGACCTACGTTCTTCCAGCCGAGATGGTGCCGGCAGGGGACCCGTTCGGGATCCCGATCATCTATCCAGCCTTCCTCATCTCGCTGTCTTCCCTTGTCATCGTAAGCATGCTGACGAAGGCACCAGAGCCGGAAACGTTGAAGAAGCTGTTCCCGGATGACTGAGGTGTGATGCTCACGAAGCGAGCGTGATTGTCATTTGAGGGCCCGCAACAGAGGCCGCCGATCCAACAGGTCGGCGGCCTTCTTGTGTTGTGCAGTTTCCAATTGCTCTTCAAGCCATAAACTGCTTCCACTTGCTCTCGTCCGGCGGTGGCTCCAAATACGATATGCCAATCAGACATGCCAACGAGCAGATCAACGCGGGATAGATTGCTGGCATACCCAGCGGGAATTCGCCGACGAGTTTCCGCGCTATCTCCCATCCCACGGTGACGATCATTCCGGCGGCGATTGATATGGTACCGGCGTTAGGTGTCGCACGTTTCCAGAAGAACGTCGCGAGGAGAGCCGGTGTTATGCCGGCACCGTAAACGGTATATGCAGCGTATGCCGCACTCAGCACGCGTGGGAAGAATGAAAGGAGCGAATAGGCACAGGCACCTAGGATTACCACAACGATCCGCGACCAGAACACGATTCCCTTGTCGGTGATGTCAGGCTTGAAGAAACGTTGCACGATGTCGCGCATGATGTTGGTGGCGGGCACGAGCAAGAAGCTGTTCGCTGTGGAGATGATGATCGCCACGATTGAGGCCATGAGTATGCATCCGACCACGACTGGGAGGCCATCGTAAGCGACGAGCAGAATTATGCGCCCTGCCTCTGTTTCGTCGAGTCCCCGGAACATCCCGCTGCCGATAACCGCAAGGCTCTGGAGCGCAACGCCGATCAGGATTACGCCGATAACCCAACCCACCACGGATCGTTTGGCTTCACGCTCGTCTTTCGCGGAGAAGAAGCGTTGGTACATACCTCCGCTTCCGAGCGCGAGTAGGAGCGTTGGTAGGAAGTACCCCATCGCCTCCACCCAGCTCATGTTCCCGAGAATCCAATGCTGACGCTGTGGTAGACTCTGTGAGATCTCCGCGATTCCACCTGCGTTGCCGATGAGAAACGGAACGGCCAGGAAGACCCCTCCAAGAATGAAGACGCCGTTTAGGACGTCCATGTATGCGACCGAGATCATTCCGGCTAGCAGCGTATAGAAGATCACGAAGACGGCAACCACCGGGACAGCGGTATCCACTGCAATCCGCCCTTCGGATACGATGTTCAGCACCCACCCGCCGCCACGAAACTGGTAACTGACGATCGTAACGTAGGCTATGATGGTGGTGATCGCTGCCAGAAGCCGCGCCCACTGGTTGTAGCGTGCCTCGAGAATGTCGGGGGCGGTGAATTGTCCGAATCGGCGAACACGTGCGGCGATGAAGTAGACGACGATGATGCCGACCCACCCGCCCGCACTCCCGATGAGAGATGAATAGCCGTGATGATAGCTCAGGTCCGAGACACTGAACACATCGCCGGAGCCGATCCAGGTCGCGAGCAACGTCGCCACGAGCACAGGAGCTGTGAGCTGCCGGTTAGCGACCATGAAACTTTCTTGACTCTTCGCACGGGAAGCGAGTAGGACGCCCACCGAAAGCAGGATGATGAGATAAACGATGATCGTAATGACGTATGGCATGGGGTATCCGTTTTCCGATGTTATGGCGTGTTCGAACCGAACATCCGTGTCAGATATTCTGCTGCATTGGGTCGTCAGCTCGGAAACATGCTACCTGCCGTCCTGGCCGCGTTTCGGTCAGGCTGGGCTCCTCGGATCGGCAGACGTCGTCCTTGCGGGGGTGAGGGCACCTGGGGTAGAACGAGCAACCGGGCGTCCGTGTCCGAGCGCTCGGCATATCTCCGCTCAGCACAATCCGCTCGGTTTGAGCTTCGGGATCAGGTTTCGGAATCGCAGAGAGCAACGAGGTACTGTAAGGGTGCAGCGGCTCCGAATAGGTCTCGGATGTCGCTGCCACCTCCACGAGCTTCCCGAGGTACATGACAGCCACGCGGTCGGCCACGTGGCGCACCACGGCCAAGTCGTGAGCAATGAACAGATATGTGAGCCCGCGTCCTCTGCGCAGATCGGCAAGCAGATTGAGAACCTGTGCCTGAACCGAAACATCCAGCGCGGAGACAGGCTCGTCGAGAACGATGAACTCGGGCTTCAACGACAGAGCACGTGCGATTCCAACTCTCTGACGTTGACCGCCGGATAACTCGTGCGGGTAGCGATCCATATGTGATGGGTCCATGCCCACTTCGTCGAACAGTCCAGCAACGCGCTCGTTTGCGTCTTTCTTCGTTGCGATGCCATGAACGACGATTGGCTCGCGAACCGCCGAGCCCACGGTCATTCGTGGATTCAGGGACCCGTAGGGATCTTGGAAGACAATCTGCATGCGGCGGCGAAGCGCGCGGAGCGCCTTTGGCTCTAACGAGAGTACGTCGATCCCGTCGAATACCACTTTCCCCGATGTTGGCGGAACCAGTCGGAGAAGGCACCGTCCGAGCGTCGTCTTGCCGCTCCCGCTTTCACCTACAAGCCCCAGCGATTCGCCCTTCTCGATCGTTAGACTCACGTGATCGACGGCACGGAGAGTGTCGGTTTTGGCAAACAGACCGCTGGATGCCCGGTAGTCCTTGACCAGGTTCTCCAACTCAAGCAGTGGACGTTCTGCTTCCGTCACGAGGAACTCCGTTCGCCTTCTGCGACGAGCCAGCAGCGGGCCTGGCGGTCGTATCCGACCTCGATTAGCGGTGGTTCATCCGATCGGCAGCGATCGAACACGAACTTGCATCGAGGGTGAAAGCGACAGGCCTTGGGCCAAGCCGTCGCGGGAGGAACGGCGCCGGGGATAGTCTCTAGACGTTCCACCTGTTGATCGATTCTGGGAATAGCGCGGAGCAGTGCTTGCGTGTACGGATGGTTCGCCTGCTTGAACAATGCCTTCGTTGGTGCCTGCTCAACGATTCGCCCGCCATACATAACGGCTACACGATCGGCGATTCCGGCGACGATGCCAAGGTCATGCGTAATGAGAATCACGGACATTCCGAGCCGCTTTCTGAGGCCGGCCAACAGCTCGAGTATCTGCGCCTGAATCGTCACGTCCAGCGCTGTCGTGGGTTCGTCGGCGATCAGAACTTTGGGGTTACAGGAAAGTGCGATCGCGATCATGACCCGTTGCTGCATGCCGCCGCTCAGCTGGTGTGGGTAGTCATCGACTCGCTTTTCTGGATCGGGAATCCCAACCAGATCCAACAGCTCAATCGCCTTCGCACGCGCTGCTGCTCGAGAGATCGTGGTATGGGCTCGCAGCGTCTCGGATATCTGCGAACCCACTGTCAGAACGGGGTTGAGGCTCGCAGTTGGCTCTTGAAAGACCATCGCGATACCAGCACCGCGCACGCGCCGCAGTGCCGTCGGCCGAAGGTCCATCAGGTTGGAGCCATCGAACTCGATGATACTGCTCTCCTCGATCTGACCGGGAGGCTCGACGAGTCGCAAGATAGAAAGAGCTGTAACCGTCTTGCCGCATCCGGACTCACCGACGATGCCTAGGGTCTCACCCTCGAAGAGGTCGAGTGACACATCGTCGACCGCGAGAGCGGTCCCGCGTTCGGTACTGAAGCTCGTGCTGAGATGCTTGATGCTGAGCACTCTGTTCATGGCCCTCTCGGGTCTATTGCGTCGCGTAGGCCGTCACCGATGAGACTGAAGCCTATCACAATGAGCACGATAATGAGGCCGGGGAATGTGGATATCCACCAGGCCTCGTTCAAGCCAGACATACCGTCGCTGATTATCCCTCCAAGCGATGCCGTTGGTGGTCGCACACCAGCACCAAGATACGAAAGACCTGCCTCGATCAGAATTATGTGTCCAATTCCGAGAGTCGCTACTACTACCACCGGCCCAACGACGTTCGGCAGCAGGTGTCGCAGCAGAGTCCGTTCGGTTCGGAACCCAAGCGCGCTGGTCGCTACGACAAAGTCACGTATTCGAAGACTCAGCACCTCCGCCCGAACGAGTCTACTCGTACCAAACCAACTGGTGAGCCCGAGAACGGTGATGAGCCCCAGGATGCCGGTCGGGAACAACGTGAGCAGGACCAGCAACAACAACACCCGAGGTACCGCGAGCGCGGCATCGACAATGCGCATCAGCAGCGTATCGACTGTTCCGCCGACATAGCCGGCCACCAGCCCGACACTAGTACCGATCGTCAGGGAGAGTAGCACGGAAACAGTCGCGATGGAAATCGACAGTCTGATGCCGGCGAGTACCCTGCTGAGTACGTCGCGCCCGACATGGTCAGTGCCGAACGGATGCGCGGTTGAGGGAGGATGCTGTTGGAGCGCGTACCCCAGTTGCTCGGCGGGATCGTATTGAACCAAGAGCGGAGCAGAGAGGGCAGCTAGCGTCAGGAGGAGCACGATGAAAGCGCCTGATACGGCCCTTCTATCGCGCCGGAGCCTTTTTGCCGACCCGGTCATGCTTCCTGCCGACTGCGCGGATCCGCCACTCGGTATAGCAGGTCGGCGACGAGGTTGCCGATCACCACCATCGCGGCTGCGACTATTGCCATACCCGTAACCAAGGGGTAGTCACGACTCCTGAATGCGTCCACGGCCAGATTGCCGAGACCCGGCCAAGAGAAGACTTCTTCGACGAGAACGGCACCGGACAGTAGGACCGGGAACGACAATCCGAAGAGCGTTATGACCGGCAGCAGGGCGTTTCGAAGAGCGTGTCGATACAGAACCGCTTTCTCTTCCAACCCCTTCGCGCGGGCAGTTCGAACATAATCCTGCTGCACCACGTCGATCATCGCCGCTCGCTGAAAACGTGCTGTCGAAGCGGCGCCTATGACGCCCAGCGTGAGCGCCGGTAGCACCAGGTGCTTCGCATGGTCCCAGACTGAGCCCGGGAATGACAGGTGCGGGTACAGCCATGGGGTACGCATGCCACTGGGAGGGAACCACCCGAGGCCCATAGCAAAGACCAGAACCAGCATCATTCCGAGCCAGAACATCGGGATCGAGAACAGTGAAAGCGTGAGCACAGACAGACTATCGTCAGTGCGAGTGCGTCGGCGCGTGCCTTGAAACGCACCGATCAAGATCCCCAGTGTGAAGTCGATCAACAACGCTGCTACAGCCAGCATGAGTGTTGCCGGGATTCGTTGTCTGATCGCCGTCCCGACCGAAAGTGGCCACGTGTAGGAATGTCCGAGATCCCCGCGAGCCACGTTCCAGATATACCGCACGTAGCGTTCGGCCACCGGCCTGTCTAGTCCGAAATTGACCCGCTGTTGTTCGGCGACCTCTCTCGTGAGCCGCCCAGTCGCCCCAAAAGCGTCAACTGGATCACCCGGCGCGAGTTGAAGCAGAATGAACGTGATAGTCGCAACAGCGAAGACGATAGCTACGCCCTGTAGCAGCCGTCCCGCCAGGAACCGGATCACTTCAGTTGATTCCGAATAGGTCGCGTTCGGTCAAACGTGTCGGTGGCACCCGAAAGCCGGGCAACCCAATCCATGGTTGGTAGGGGGAAATCGACACGTTTTCAAACCGTGCATGCACAGCGGCGAACTTTCGCGGTACATACAGCCAGATCGCTGGCGCATCCTCATTGATGATTCTCAGGGCCGCATGCCATTTTGAAAGGCTCTCGGCTGGTTCGGTTCCATCACGAGCCTCCCGAACCAGTCTCGTGTACTCCGGATTAGAGTACTTGCCCCAGTTGTATCCGGTGAAACCGTCCTCCGTCCAATCGGCTGCCAAGGCCGCCGGGCTCGGATCTTGAGCCAATGAGCTGTACTGTGCATCAAAAGCCCCAGTGGTCGTTCGATCGAAGAAGGCGGCCCATTCTATTTCGACAATATGCATCTGTATACCGGACCGGGCGAGTTGATCCTGCAGGATGAGAGCACCACGAGAACGAATGGCGCTTGGCGGCACCAACAGATCAAATTCGAGCGGCCTCCCGTCCTGGTCCAAAACCCCGTCACCGTCAGTGTCGGTCCATCCAAGACGGTTCAGGGCGATGCGGGCGCCGGCCGAATCGAACGGAATTCCCTCGGGTAGGTTCTCATCCCAAATCGATAGCGCCGGCGACACAGGGCCAACTGACGGCAATGTGTTTTCGCCCAACACTGCCTGGCGCAGCGCTGGTCGGTTCACCGCCATCACGACAGAGCGGCGGAGATCACGATTGCCGAACAGTGGATGAGGACGGCTGTCGTCTTCCGGGTCGCGGAGATTGAAACCGACGAAGTTGTATGTGTTCGAGGGATACTCGACCAACCGCATGTTTGGGGATCCCTCAACGCGCTCCATGTCAGACGGATCGGGAACATAGTAGACGAAATCGGCCATGTCGGCGATGAGTTCGTTTACAGCGTCGGAAGCCTGGAAGACAGGACTCCAGATGATCCGCGGTACTCCAGGGCGGCCAAGGAAATGAGTCGAATCGGCTGCGAGTCGGACCAACTCTCCGGGGGTCCAACTCACGACCTCGTACGGTCCGCTTCCGATCGGGTGCAACGTGTACTCGTGCGATCCCAGATCCTCTGGCGCCACCGACTGCAGTAGGTGGCTGGGGAGGATATGCATGTGTGAGACTGCGTCGAAGAACTGTTCGAGGTAGAAGTTGCGAAACCGGAACACCGCGGTCAGGGAATCGCGGGCCGTTACAGACTCAATTGCTCCGAGCCGCGGACGAGCACTGGAGTTTACTACCGGGTCTTGATAAACACCCACCGTGTATACGACATCCTGCGCCGTCACTGGTGCTCCGTCGTGCCAACGAGCCCGTGGGTTGAGAGCAAAGCTAACGGTCAGTTCGTCTTCGAAGGTCCACGAACTGGCAAGGTCGCTCACGAAGTCAGTGTCGCCGATGGTATTGCCACTTGGCCCCACTTCGGCCAACTTCGAGAATATCAGATCGGCGATCCCCAGATCTACGTCGAGAGGTTGGGGTTGGGGCGGAAAAAGCGACTGCACAGCCCTGCCAGAGACAATGACAGTTCCGCACCAACCGCTGTCGCATGAGAGTTCCGGACTGCAGCCCGAGAAACCCGCCACCGTGAGTATTGCGGCGGGCGTAATTACGAACTTCGAAGACAATTTCATATCCGGCATCCTCAACGGATGTGAGTCACCTGCGCCAAGTCCACTCTGTTTCGGCGAACTTGACGTGTTCTGAAGCAGTACATGGCAGTCCTTGCGCTGTCCACAAGCCCGGCCATGACTTTCGCGTATCCATCACAACGGCGTCCGCGACCTCGCTGAACTCCACAGCTCGCCCGAGGACGGTTGAAATAGACGTCGACGACGGCAAAATCGGCTCACCCGCTGTCACCTGAGTAACTACGTCCTGGCCATCATGCAACAGCACCGAGCCGTGTTGAAGGAACGCGTTTTCCTTCCTTACCTGTGCGCTGCCAACCAGCTTCTTGCCAGCCGCGATGATCTCTCCGCCAACTGGAGCGGCAAAACAAGCTCCTCCCGCAAGGCCGGGTGCCGCTGCGGCTCGCGGCCGAGCCAATTCGGCTGGGACACCGAGGCGTCTCAATGCTGCGGCGAGTGTGGTGTGGATAATATTGTACGTTTCGCTCAGGGTTCCAAACGTGGTGTTGGGTGCGGCCACGGCATACGTCAGTTCGGCATCGTGCCAAACCGCACGTCCACCGGTTGGTCGCCTGACAGTGTCGATGCCGCGTCTTTCAATCTCAGTCACGTCGTAGCGCATGGTTGCCGGCTCGTTGCGGCCAAAGGAAAGACAGGGCGGGGACCATCGGTAAAGCCGGAAAAAGGCTGCTCCCTCCTGTGCGCGGCACAGGAGGGAGTAGTCAATGCTCATGTTTTCGTTGCCTGGGCGCCCCGTCGGCTCGACGATCAGGGTCCAGCGCACGGTCGACTAGACTCCTTCGGCCTCAGCCTCAAATGAGGCTGGATCCCACGACTGGCATGTACATATGAAGTGCCGATCCCCGTATGCACCCTCGACCCGTCCAACGGCTGGCCAACTCTTGTGGTCCCGGGTTTCCGGCGTTGGGAATGCTGCCCGTTCGCGCGAATACGGGTGGCTCCAGTCGTCTGCAGCCACGATCTCCATCGTGTGTGGAGCGTTCTTCAGGAGGTTGTCAACTTTGTCGGCGCGACCGTCCTCGATTTCGCTGATCTCTTCTCGGATGGCGAGCAGCGCTTCGCAGAACCGGTCCAACTCCTCCTTGGACTCACTTTCGGTTGGTTCGACCATCAGCGTGCCCGGAACCGGGAAGGAAACGGTAGGAGCGTGGAATCCGTAGTCCATGAGTCGCTTCGCGATGTCTTCTACGTCAACGCCGGTAGCTGCCTTGAACGGACGAACATCGATGATACATTCGTGGCCGATGAGCCCGTTTTGCCCCGAATAGAGCAGTGGGTAAACCCCTTCCAGCTTCGTCGCGACATAATTCGCGTTCATAATGGCAACTTTGGTTGCCATGGCCTGTCCGTCCGGGCCCGTCAGAGCCAGGTAAGCCCACGAAATTGGTAGTATGGACGGACTGCCCCATGGAGCTGCCGATACAGTGCCACATGACTGCTCAAAACCAAGAGGGACCACCGGGTGGTCCGGAAGGAACGGAGCCAGGTGCTCAGCGGCGCAGATCGGGCCCATCCCCGGCCCACCACCACCATGCGGAATCGAAAACGTCTTGTGGAGGTTTACGTGCACCACGTCGGCACCGTAATCGCCGGGCCGGCATAGTCCTACCTGAGCGTTCATATTGGCGCCATCCATATAAACCTGCCCGCCGTGCTCGTGCGTGATTGCACAGATCTCCCTGATTGACGCCTCAAACACACCGTGCGTGGATGGGTAGGTGATCATCAACGCAGCAAGCGTATCTGAGTGTTTTTCCGCCTTCGCTCGCAGGTCCTCGAGATCGACGTTACCCTGTTCGTCTGTCTTGACGGTTACCACAGTCATCCCTGCCATCACCGCACTCGCAGGGTTGGTGCCGTGAGCCGATTTCGGAATCAGGCAGGTAGTCCGTTGCGTCTCGCCACGAGCGCGCTGATACGCCCGGAGCACCAGCAGTCCGGCGAACTCTCCCTGCGCACCTGCGTTTGGTTGTAGTGAGGTGTGCGGGAGGCCTGTTGCCTCTGCGAGTTGTTGCTCCAACTCACCTTTGAGCAGCGCATAACCTCCCGCCTGCTCTACGGGCGCGAAGGGATGCACGTCCGTGAAGCCGGGCCACGTGATAGGCATCATCTCGGTGGTGGCGTTCAGCTTCATTGTGCAAGAGCCAAGCGGGATCATTGCCGAAGTCAGAGATAGATCGCGCGACTCGAGCTTGTTCAGGTATCGCATCATCTCTGTCTCGGCATGGTACCGACTGAACACTGAATGCGTTAGGTACGGTGTCGTGCGGGCTAGAGCCGTCGGAATGGCTGTCGCAGCTTTTGTTTCCGTTGCAAGCTCGGCCACGTCGAATGGGACGGAGTCATCGAGCGCGAACACAGCAACAAGGTCCGCCAGATCATCCATGGTGGTGGTCTCGTCGAGCGAGATTCCAAGCCGGGTGTCGGACACCAACCGCAGGTTGATTCGCCGCGCGGTGGCAGCAGCGACGATGTTCGAGACACGCTCGGCGTCAGACTCGATGCAGAGCGTGTCGAAATAGGAGTTGTACACGGTTGCATAGCCGAGACGTTGTAGCCCCGCAGCCAGCGCGTTGGTCAATGCGTGTACGCGCCGGGCAATTCGGCGCAATCCTTCCGGCCCGTGGTAGACCGCATACATGCCGGCAATCACTGCTAGGAGTACCTGAGCCGTGCAAATATTGCTCGTCGCCTTGTCGCGGCGGATGTGTTGCTCGCGAGTCTGCAATGCCATGCGAAGCGCGGGTTTGCCACCGCTATCCCGCGAAATTCCGATTAGCCGACCTGGCATCAACCGCTTGTTGGCCTCGGAGGTGGCGAAGAACGCGGCATGGGGACCGCCGTAGCCCAGCGGCACACCGAACCTCTGGGAATTGCCGACAGCGATATCGGCACCAACTTCACCCGGTGGAGTCAACAGGGTCAGGGCGAGTAGGTCTGTGGCCATGGTCACCAGTGCGCCGGCAGCGTGAGCGTCGGCGCACAGCCCTCTGTAATCCTCGATGTTTCCAAGGCTCGCCGGGTACTGCACGAGAGCACCGACCACGCCAGATGTGAAGCTGAATGAGGCGGGATCGCCGACCCGGATTTGCACGCCTCGGACATCTGCGCGAGTCTTGATGACAGCTATGGTCTGGGGATGACAACCCTCATCGACCAGATACACCGGACTCTCGACACGCTTGCTGGAGGCAAGAGTCAATGCCATTGCCTCCGCGGCAGCGGTTGCCTCATCGAGGAGTGACGCGTTAGCGACGTCGAGCCCGGTGAGGTCAGATACCATGGTCTGGAAGTTCAGCAAAGCCTCTAAGCGCCCCTGGGCAATCTCTGGCTGGTAGGGAGTGTAGGCTGTATACCAACCTGGGTTCTCGAGGATGTTCCGTAGTATCACCGGCGGTGTGAAACAGTTCGAATATCCCATCCCTATGTGAGACCGAAAAATCTCGTTCTTACCCGCAATATCGCAAAGTGCGGCGAGTACCTCGGGCTCCGTCCGTGGCGGCGGGAGGTTCAGCGGCTGTTGCGTGCGGATGTCGTCTGGGATGACTGCTTCCATCAATGCATCGAGCGAGTCGTACCCTAGAGTGCCGAGCATCGAATGGATGTCCTTGGGTCGGGGGCCCAAGTGACGATTGATGAACTGGTCTGCATCAGTGTGTGGCAATGCGGCTGACATTTGGAGTGGTCCTTTACACAAACGCCCTGGCAACCACCAGGGCGTCATATACCTATGGTTGGGTGGCGGCGTGCAGCGGGTACGCTACTCGCCGATATGCTCGGCGTAGTGAGGCGCGGTCAATAGTTGGTTGAGGTCAGAGGGATTCTCTATGCGAAGCTTGATCATCCAGCCTGCACCGTACGGATCCTCATTGACCAGGCCTGGGTTGTCATCCAAGTCCGTGTTGACATCGACGATTTCGCCCGCGAGCGGGCTAAAGAGTTCGCTGACCGCCTTGACCGCCTCGATCGTGCCGAATGCGTCCATCTTCTGATACTCGGCGCCAATTTCCGGAAGCTCGACGAATACAACGTCGCCCAGTTCTCCCTGCGCATAGTCAGTTATCCCGACGACGACAACGTTGTCCTCGTCCGGTTTGACGTATTCGTGTTCATCCGTGTAATAAAAATCTTCGGGGATATTTGGCATCTGTACGTTTTCCTAAGATTGTGGTTCGCGAGGCTTAGGTTATTCGGGGATCCGTTAGCTGTCAACCGTCCAAAACCCCTGGGAAGAAAAGGCTGCGGAGCCCACAGGCTCGGGACTCTGGTCTCTAGCGGGGTTTGGGTTTGCCAGCACTATGCGTTGGCCCGCAATAAGATGGTCCGCCATGCATCCTGCGCGGCGTTCTCGAGTTCATCCAGTGAGCCGCAATTCTCGATGATGATGTCGGCCAGGCTTCGCTTTTGATCGGAGGGGACCTGAGATGACATGAGCCGGCCTGCTTCCTCGCCGCTCAGCCCCCTGTCCAGTAAACGCTTGCGACGAAATGAGTTAGGCGATTCGACCAAGATCACCATGTCGAAGCTGCTGGGATCCAATACCTCGAACAGCAGTGGTATGTCGTTGACGAGGATTGAGTCGCCGCGCTGGAGCGCCTCAACGTGTAGTTCCTGTCGTCGGGCTTGAACCACGGGATGCACGATCGCGTTGAGCCTGTTTCTGGCGTCATTGTTGGCAAACACCAATCGCCGCAGGGTGGCGCGGTCAAGCGATCCATCGGGAAGGATGACGGAAGCACCGAATTCGGTTGCCAGTGCTGTGAGAGTCGCCGAACCCGGTTGCTGAGCCTCGGCAACCAGTGCGTCGGAGTCGACTAGCGTCGCTCCCCAGCTTGCGAACCATCTGGCAACAGTCGATTTACCGGCCGCAACGTTGCCGGTGAGAGCGACGTTCAACACGGCGCCACAGCGGTGGGGTGGTGCGGATGTGGGGTTGGAGGTCCCTCAGCCGCTTCGCGGATCCGCAGCATCGTGCTACAGCAGGGCTGTCTGTAGCTCATCCTCTCTTGGCACCTTATGGCATCCTCGGCAGCGGGCTTCATACTTCTCGCGTCCTCCTACCATGATCGTGGGCGAATCGTAGTGTGCGGGTTGCCCATCGATGAGTCTTTGATTCCTGCAGGCTTGCGCTCCGCAACTCACGCACACGGCGTGGAGTTTTGCTACGGTTTCTGCAACTGCCATCAGGGCCGGCATGGCCCCGAACGGTTCACCGCGAAAATCAGTGTCAGTTCCGGCAACGACAACGCGCACACCCCGGTCGGCGAGCGTTTTTGTGACCGCGACGATCCCAGTGTCGAGGAACTGAACCTCGTCGATCGCCGCGACTTGAGTGGCCGGACGCAGCAACCGCATGATCTCAGTCGCGGAATCCACCGGCTGAGCCTCTACCGCGAGACCGTCGTGAGTGGTGACCGAATGCCTCGTCAAATACCGGTCGTCCAGGTGCGATTTAAACACTTGGACGCCCTTGCCGGCAATAACGGCACGGCGGACGCGGCGAATCAGTTCCTCGGTCTTTCCACTGAACATGACGCCGGCGATCACCTCGATTCGTCCGACGTGGGTCACGGCTGACACGGAAATTTCCTTCCAATCTGAGCGAAGAATCAGGTTATCGCCGGCCAGCACCAGAATCAAGGCGCTTGCGGGACCGGCGTTTGGATACTACTTGTTGGTAGGATGTAATATCGTCCCGCGCGCGGTGAAGGCGCGCGGGGATTCGAGAACGCTTCATCCGGAGACTGGGGGGACGGTGAACAAGACAGACATGCAGGACGCTCTTGCCTCTGCGGCGGGGTTGTCGAAAGCAGACGCTACTCGTGCGATAGACGCGTTGTTCGGATCCAGTGGGATCATAGCCTCCGAACTCAAGGGCGGCGGCAAAGTCCAGATTACTGGCTTCGGCAGTTTCGTTGTGCGCCATCGGGCGGCCCGTACTGGTCGTGATCCCAGGACTGGTCAGGCGCTCCAGATCGCTGCCGCGAACGTACCGGCGTTCAAAGCAGGCCAGGCCCTGAAAGACGGAGTCAACGGCTAGGCATCAGCGGTCGCACAATCGATTCATGAGCGCGGCGGCTCGACCGGTGTCTAGTGACGATCGAGTCGAGCCGTCAGCTTGTTGCCGCGCAGCACGAGACCGTTGAGGCCCTTTACAGCCTTTTCGGCGTCGTCTGCCCGCACCTCCACCAACGAATAACCGTCGCGCACATCCACTCTGCCAACACGGTTCTTGGGTAGCTCCACGGCGTTCAGTAGAGCACCGACCAAATCTCCCGTGCGAATTTGTTGGCGCTTTCCGGCGTCGATACGGACCCGGATCCAGGTCGGGACATCCGCTGGTTGACCTTCGGGTTCTTCAGGCAACGACAGTTTCGAAGCGAGCGCAGCAGCGACAGTGGCTGGATCATGCTCGTCGAACAGTGATGTGAGGGCGAGAAAACCATCTGACAGCGAGTGCTCTTCGATGTGGTTACGAACCTCCTGTCTCAATCTGTAAGCCCGGCCGTGAGCCCGGTCCGCTTCCGATGGCAGCCGGAGCGGGCGCGCACTCGTGAGCATTGCACGAGCGAACGGGATCTGGAATGCTCGGACGAGCAACAAGACGTTCCGGGCGTTTTCCCGCAACTCCTCGAAGACTTCGGGGGTTGGCAACTCCAAGGCGATAGCGAGATCGCAGGTAGCCTCTCCGGGATCTGAACTGACGGTCACGCCCGGCAGCCTGGCCATCTGGCTGCCGATGCGAGTGCCGTCAAGTGTCGGATCCCAAATCAGGGCTGTTCCAGGGTTTAATATGTCCAGGGCCGCATTCACGGCGTCCGGAGTGCGTGAGAAATCGGTGACCGCGTATCTGGCTGATCCGGCAGCTTCTTGATCGGGCAATGCGGCGACCACAGTTGGCGCCCTGCGGGCATGACGTTCCAGGAAGTCGTTGGTTGCTGACGGGTCCGATGTGATGACAATGCGTTGTGTGTCCCGACACTCTGCCAGGATCGTGTCAATCGCCTCGCCGTCACGGTGGTCGGCGTACATCTCCGGCCAACCCAACACGATTCTCTCCGTCGATCCCAAATCGATGCCGGACCGCGACAACAACCTGAGCAGATCTGCTGGTGTACAAACCAGAGTGGTGATTTGATCTGAACCGAGTACTCGTCCTGTTCGTGTCAATCCTGTGGCCGCATGTACGGAGCGGAAGCGCTCCACCGAGTCGAGAAAGGCGGCGCACTCTCGGAGGCCAATGGCGTCAGGAATGAGAACGATGTTTCGAGTCCCGAGGGTGGACGCGGGAGGCAGCTCTGCGAACAGAGGCAGAGTGGTCCACCAAGCTGGCGGGCAAACATAGATGAGGTTTCTTCCAGTTGAGAGAGCGGCGCGAAATGCCGCATCGAACTTCGGCGCAAATTCCCAGGACACGGTACCCTCGATTGTCAAAGAGTGGCCGGCGAGCTTTTCGCCGCGTGGGGGATGCTAGCTTGCGCGGAGGCATACCGCAACCAGTAGATTGTGTTGATTGGTGAATCATGGGGTGATCTCCGACGCACAGTGTAGATGAACTGGGACGGAATGGAGAGGCACATGGAGAG
>JBDGYW010000021.1:0-20944 GCA_039588935.1 Gemmatimonadota bacterium
CGTTGCGCCGTCTCCGGGTCGATTGGGATGCGGAAGGCGTACGTGACCATGTCCATCGACGCGTAGTAATAGCCAGTTGATCTCCAGGTTGTGCTCGCTAGCGCCGTTCCGTACCGTCTGCTCCGCACCAGCCACGGGTGCCCCTCCGCCTGGCCGTTTGTCACGCGCACAGCCCACGTGCCGTTTTGGTTGTGGTACAGAAGGGTCGTTCCGTCGGGGGACCACTCGGCTCCCTCATCTGCTTCCGGAGCGTCCGTGACCCGGAAACGCTCCCGCGTCGCCATGTTCAGAACGTAGACGTCCTGATTGTCTCCTGTGAAATCCGTGAACGCGACGTAGCGGCCGTCCGGCGAGAATGTCGCCCGTGGCAGTTGTTGTGCGACTCGAGCGGCGAGCGTGACTTGTTCCCCTGTCCGCAACGATACCACCACAGACGATCTGCTTCCGTCTTCGTTCGTAATCAGACACGAAAGAGACTCGCCGTCGGGCGACCAATCGTCGGGCAGGTATATCACGCCAGGTAAGACGGCAGGCTCTTCGATGTTCCCAGTCTCCAGATCAATGATCTTGAGCTGTTTTCGGGGATGAAGTTCCGCAGTCGCGAGCTTCTTGCCGTCGGGAGACCAAGCAATGCCGAAGTGCATGCCCTCGTTCGTGAGCTGCTCGACGCGTCCGAAAGCTACGTCGCGCACGTGAACCGCCAATGTCGCGCACGCGTCCGTGTACGCCAACTGCGTGCCATCCGGCGAGGGCTTCATAAACGAGATAGCGCACCCATCATCATCCAGCAGCTTACGCACCACGAGCCCACTCGGTGCTGTCGTCGCCATTGCAGCCCGCAGCACCGCCAGCCGCGCCCGCGCCTCCGTCACCATCTCGCTCTGATCGCCGTACTCGGCCAACAGCCGCTCGTAGGCGTTCGTTGCCTCCTCACGCCCCAGCCGCTCGTAGCAGAGACCCAGACGTAGGAGCGCACTTGCTGCAACTGACCGAACGTCGCCGTGCTGTTCCACGAGTTCCCTGTAAAGCGAGATCGCCTGCTCTAGATCGCCTTCCACCTGCTCGGCGTGTTTCGCCTGTTGGAGAAGTACCTCTGCATCGCGTTGCTGCGCAGCGAGCAAAGGCGGCATCAGCACCTGAAGAAACGCCAGGGCTAGATACAAGAAAACGATTCGTTTGTACGGCATTGTCTCATCCTCGGGTTTCGGACTCAGCGCCAACATACCGCGCCGTCCAAGCTGCTAGGTGCGCAACGGGCCGAGAGTGTGTGTGGTCTTCGTGGAGGTTCTGTCATGGTTTCTTGACACTCCCGCTCATCCGTCGAAGCGGTAGCCCACACCGCGTACGCCAACTATGTACTCAGGCGCCGCAGGATCGGGTTCGACTTTCTGCCGCAGGTTGGCGACGTGAGTGTCTACCACACGAGTGGTAATCGCTGTGTCCTTCCCCCACACCAAATCGATCAGCTCGTTTCTGTCCAACACGCGGCCCCGATTCCGAACGAACGCGCCGAGCAGCTTGAGTTCCGTAGGCGTTGCGCGCAGAGCCTCACCGTCACGACGCAGCTCAAACCGCACGAAGTCGGCCTCGATGGCACCGAACCGGTAGGCATCGAGTGTTTCGGATGTTGTGCGTCTGAGTACGGCTTTCACTCTGGCGCGCAGTTCGGCCGGGCTGAACGGTTTGGTCACGTAGTCGTCCGCCCCCAACTCCAGTCCCATTACCTTCTCGGCCTCGTGCGCTTTAGCCGTGAGCATGATGATTGGCGTCTTCAGGCCGAAGCGGCGCAGTTCGCGACACACCTCGAACCCGTCCTTCTTAGGCAGCATCACGTCGAGGAGGATCAGGTCGAAGGCTCCCTCACGCGCACGAGTGGTCGCGGCTTCGCCGTCGCGCGCAACCTCAACTTCGTAACCTTCGAGTGAGAGATCGTCCTCCAACCCGAGCGCGATCGACGTGTCGTCTTCCACTACCAGAATTCGTTCCATCACTCACTCCTCGACCGGGATTTGGATGATGAAAGTGCTGCCCCGTCCTACTTCGCTCTCCACGCGTACCTCGCCGCCATGCGCTTCCACGATGTGCCGCACCATCGCAAGCCCGATACCCGTCCCCTTGGTCCCTCGCCCATCGGAGGACGTACCGCGCACGAACTTGTTGAAGACGGTCTCCAGCTCGCCCGATGGAATGCCGACACCTTCGTCACGGACGGCGATCGTCGCATGGCCGTCCTCTTGCGTAACATCGACCCAGACCGTTTGGCAATCCGGCGAATATTTGGCGGCGTTGTCCAGCAGGTTCCACACGGCTCTGCGCAGCGCTTCGACATCAACCAAAGCGGTCGCCCTAGAATCGTGATCGCTCAGTTCGACAGCATAGCTCTGGTCAGCGATCTCGGCCTCGAAATCCGCCACGACATCTCGAACCAGGTCGCGAATCGAGGCCTTCTCTTTGTTGAACTCGAGCGCTCCCGCCTCCATGCGTCCGAAGTCCAACAGTCCTTCCACGAGGCGATGCAGTCGCCCGCTCTCCTGCTCCATGACTTGGTAATACCGCGCGCGGCGGTCTTCGGAGGTGACGCGGCCACTCGACAGCAACTCGGCAAGTTGCTTGAGCGACGTCAGCGGAGTGCGAAACTCGTGCGAGACGGCAGACACAAAATCCGACTGCAGTCGTGCGGCCTCGAGTTCGCGAGTCACCCCTCTGGTGACGGCGTACAGCCCCACAAGCAGCAGTAGCGCCAAGGTAGCCAGGCCCAGCAGCAGGAGGCGGCGACGTTCGGCGAGTTGCGCGAAGTCGCCCTGAGGATCCGAACTCGCAACGTGCAGTGTCCACGGGAGTCGGCTGGCCGCCGACGATCGAGTCGCGGAGTATGGCGCATCCAGGGTGAGCGGCGTGGTGAGGGCGTTTCCACTCACATCAGCGAGAGCTACCTGTACCGTCTCCCCATCGAGCGACGGAGCTATCGCAGCAAGCCAATGACTCTCGAGATGCTGCCTGCCGCCGACTAACGCTACCGTGCGCTCCCCCGAGCGTTGCCACATTAGCTGAACTGGATTCTCGTTCAGCCACGTCACCTCGTGGCCACCGCCGTCGGTCGCCGAGCGTCTCTCCCACAGGCGTTCGACTCCCCCGGCTAAGGCGCGCGCCGATTCGAGAGACGCCACCAGCGCGGTATCCCGACCGGTATCGCAAGGGATCTTCGAACACAACTCCGCCGAATAGAACTCGTACTGCGCTCGCGTAACGGACCACCTGTCGCTGTGGAGATCGACGTACAAACTCTCAGCCTCACTCAGCTGCTCATCATCGCGCGGGGAAGTCTGCAGCACATCCAGGCGCGCAGCTCTCGCGACCAGCTCTGCCGGGAGGCCTCCCACTGGAGTGGAGCCGAGCGTCGCAAGATCTTCAAACGCCTCCAGCGCCGCTTCCGAGTCACCTGCTTTTCGCTCTGTTCGGGCAAGGCGGAGCAACGCGGCGGCACGAACGCTGGAATCCGCAGATGAAGCGAGTCGCCTGTACACCCGAGCTGCTGCAGCGAAGTTGCGGTCGCGGAACTCATACGATTCGCCGCGCGCGAACACACTGGCGTCCGGCTCGCGGCTGGAGGGCGCGACCGGATAGTAGAACAACCGCCCGGGTGGATAAGCCTCCACATCTTCGGAATCAAACACGACCAGTACGGCATCCTCTGAGAACTGTAGTGCGTAATCAGCGGCTGCCGCTGGCAAATCGGAGACAGCAATAGCAGAGAGTACGGAAAGTCGGTCTTCGACGGAACGCAGCACACGGAACAGCTCGGTTGCGACGACGTCGGCGGCGCGCTCCAATCGATCCTGGACGCGTTGCCGCTCCAGTGCGCGGTCCTGCCGGAACAAACGTACACCGAGCCATCCAAGCGTCCCCATCAGGACGAGTGTGATCCCCAGGAAGAGAACCACCAGGTTTCTCGGTGGTCGAAGCCAGGTACTCAGTGCCATCTATCGCCTTTGGGTGGGAATATTGGAAGTATTGGGCTGAATCTACTCGAGCGCTAGACGGGGGAGTGTGGAGTGTTGGACCAGATTGTGTGTGGATATCTTGACGGAGGGGGGGGTGAGCGACAATCCTCCGCGGACCTGGAGCGCCCGCGTCTCGATCCATCTCCGCACGACGGCGGGCCCCGCCAAGGTGTTGGTGCTCCAAGGCTGATTAAAGCTATCGCATACAACAGCGCAACGAGTCTTCTGATCTGGACACCGGCCCGCAGCTCGCCACATTATGATGTGAAGCATCCATGTGACATGGCGGCATTGGCACATATCACTCGGCAAGAGAACACGGAGGGTAATTCAACGATGCGGTGCGTATGGGTGACTGACATACATCTCAACTTTGTCGGAGACCGACACCGGTTTTCTTTCGCTGAATCGGTGTTGGCGCACGAACCGGACATCGTGCTCCTGGGTGGCGACATAGGCGAGGCAATCACCGTGGTTTCCTACCTGGAGGAGCTGGAAAATTGGATTCGGCGGCCGATCTACTTCGTGCTGGGGAACCACGATTTCTACAGAGGATCGATACAGTCTGTCCGAGCGTCCCTTTCTGAATTGACGCAAAAGTCAGAGAACCTGGTTTGGCTGAATTCGGCCGGCTCAGTCCCGATCGGGAATGATACTGCCCTGGTAGGACACGACTCTTGGGCGGATGGGAGGCTCGGAGATTTTCAAGCAAGCAGCGTCGTGCTCAATGACTTTCTCTTGATCGCCGAGTTTCTGCCGTTGAGCAAGCATGAACGACTCCATCTGCTTCAGACACTTGCCGACGAGGCCGTTGCGCATTTCGAAAGGGTACTCCCCGAAGCGTTCAGCAAAAGTCGGTCGGTGCTGCTCCTGACTCACGTACCCCCTTTCCGGCAGGCCTGTTGGCACGAAGGCAAGATCTCCGGCGATGACTTCCTGCCCTACTTTGCGACCAAGGTGGTGGGCGAGGTTCTGATATCGGCGATGGAGGAACACCCAGACTGTCGGCTAACCGTCCTTTGCGGCCACACGCACGGGAGTGGGACAGTCGACATCCTCCCAAACCTCACGGTGTACACGGGCGGCGCCGAGTATGGTTGCCCGAAGGTGCAGAGTGTGTTCGAGATTCCGTGAGATTCTCCACAACTCTGTGGTTCGAATGCGCGCCTTCTGCAATGGCGCTCTCCCCGCCAAGACAGTAGTCTCCACCCATGGCCCCTCTCGACTGGCTGATCGTCGCCGGGTACCTGGTGTTCGCTATTGCCGTTGGTCTTGTATTCAGGCGGCGCGCCGGCAAGAACATCACCGAGTACTTCCTCTCCGGACGCAACCTCCCGTGGTGGATCGTCGGGACGTCGATAGTCGCCACCATGTTCGCCGCCGACACGCCGTTGATGGTTACAGGGCTCATCGCAAATGACGGCATCGCCGGCAACTGGTTCATCTGGAACTTCGCGGCCGCGCACATCCTCGCGACGTTCTTCTTTGCCCGTCTGTGGCGGCGGGCAGGTGTGATCACCGATCTCGAGCTGGTCGACATCCGCTATTCGGGGCGTCCCGCCAAGGTGCTGCGTGGTTTCCGAAGTGTGTGGGAGGGTGTGGTACTCAACTGCATCATTTTGGGCTGGGTGATCCTGGCGATGGTGAAGATCCTCGATGTTTTGGTGAACCTCGATGCCGTAACCGCACGCCTCGGAATTGACGGCTTAGTCGATGGCAGATGGTTCGGGATTCTGGTGTGCCTTCTCGTTGCGGTTGTCTACACGGTGCTCTCGGGTTTCTGGGGCGTCGTGATGACCGACTTCGTGCAGTTCCTGCTCGCTATGGCTGGATCGATCACTCTCGCTGTCATAGCGCTTTCCGACATCGGCGGAATCGGGGAGTTGAAGTTGCGGCTTTCGGAACAGTACGGAGAACTCGCCGACGGGTATCTGAGCTTCTTCCCGGACATGAGCAGCGCGTCGTTGCCATTGGTCACGTTTGTGGCTCTGATCGGTGTGAACTGGTGGGCCACTCGCGACGCGGGCGGCACCAGCTACATGGTGCAACGTATGCTGGCTGCCAGGGACGAGCGGCACAGTTTCCTGGGCGTGTTGTGGTTTTGCTTCCTCCACTACGTGATCCGACCATGGCCGTGGATCATAGTCGGTCTGATCGCACTAGTAGTCTTCCCAGGGATCCAAGACAAAGAGCTGGGGTACCCGATGATGATCGTCGAGTACCTGCCCACGGGACTGTTGGGACTCATGCTCGCGAGCATCGTCGCGGCGTTCATGAGCACGATCGATACACTACTCAACTGGGGTGTCTCGCTACTCGTGAACGACGGCTACAAAGCGTTCATCAACAAAAAGGCGTGCGACGAACACTACGTGCAGGTGTCACGACTGCTCGTTGTGGTACTGATGATCGTGGGCGGAGGCGCGGCGTATATGATGCAGTCGATCCGCGGTGCCTGGGAGCTGTTCTTTGGCATGACGGTCGGAATCGGCGGCGTGTATATCATGCGCTTCTGGTGGTGGCGCGTGAACGCGTGGAGTGAGATCGCCGCGTGGATTTCTACGGCGGTCGTATACATCGGCTTATACGTCTACGACCCCGATATAGTGTTCGGGTGGCACCTCATTGTCACGGCTGGAGTGTCCACGGTGTGCTGGGTGGTGGTTACGTTGATCACGCCACCGACCGACGAAGAGAAACTGATCGCATTCTACGAACGTGTGCGTCCGGGAACACCCTGGTGGAAACCGGTTGCGGCGCGGAGTAGAGTTGCTGTCCAGCAAATGGATTGGTCCGACATCTTTGACTGGCTCGCCGGCTTGGTGTTTATCTACACCGCGATGTTCGGGGTCGGAAAGGTGATCCTGGCGGAATGGCTAGTCGGGCTGGCATGCCTGGCTGTGGCTACCGCGGCGGGTGTAGTCGTCTTCCGCGGCTCGGTACTCGAGATGAACGATAGCGTGCCAAGCCAGGGAACCTTGTGAGAATGGTGTTTTGATAGGCAGACCACGCAATACCGGAGAGTGATCATGAAGAAGCTCAACATCGTACTGGTTTCATTGGCCGTAGTCGTAGCCTTTATGGTAGGAGGGATCGTGCAGCAACCCGCGCTGGCGGCTGAAGAGGTGCAGGACCAGGCACCCCACCTGGCCATCGTGTGGACCAGTGGCGATCGAGACGTCGCGTTGAAGATGGTGTTCATGTACGCGCTGAACGCGAAGCGTAGGGGGTGGGCCGCAGAGGTCGATTTGATCGTGTGGGGACCTTCTTCAAAGTTGCTGTCGCACGACGTCGAGTTGCAGGAGCAAGTCGCCGCGATGCAAGAGGTCGGTGTTGTGTTCAAGGCCTGCAAGGCTTGCTCGGACAGCTACGGTGTTTCCGACAAACTCCAGGAACTTGGCATTGAGGTGAAGTACATGGGACTGGAGTTGACGGAGTATATCGCGAGCCCCGACTGGCACACGATCACCTTTTGAGTGCACCAACTGTGATTGTCACCAGACGCCTCCGTGCGGTCGCTCTGAAGTTTGGCTTCCTGGCCACGCTTTCATGCGATTCAGGCCCAATGGAGGTCCAGTGGAGCGACGGGCTTCGGATGCTGTTCATCGGGAACAGCATCACGTATTGGCACCAAATACCGAGTATCGTTGCCGCGCTAGCGGATTCTGCCGGCATAGGGGCAGATACCGTCGAGTCATCCGCCAGGGGGGGATGGTCCCTAGCTACCCATTGGGAGTTCGGGGAAGCCCGGGGCCTCATAGCGAGTGGCGGCTGGGATGTTGTGGTGCTTCAGGGATATACCGGCATTGGCGAGAGCAGGGACTCCCTGCTCAAATACGCTGAGTTGTTCGCCCATGAAGCTTCGCTCGTCGGTGCGAGGACCGCGCTGTTCATGCGCAACCCTGGGAACACATACCGCGAGTACACTGACGCAATCGCGGCGTCTTACGCAGACGTGGCGAGACAAACCGGCGCGGTTTTGCTGCCGGTGGCCTTGGCATGGCGCGAAGTTTTGCGGCGAGATCCAACGTTCGATCTCTACGACGACGATGTGCATCCCAACAAAGCAGGTAGCTACCTCGCCGGCCTCGTGATCTTCCAGCACCTCACAGGGCGTTCACCGATCGGGCTCCCGTCGACGTTGCTGCTGAGTACGGGCTGGTACCCCGATCTGCTCGAGGTGGCACCTGATGACGCGGCACTTCTGCAAGCAGCGGCCGCTGTTGTGGGAGGGAACTGAACAGACTTCATCAGTTCATCGCCTACCGCAGCCGCCGCTCCACAAACTGCTGAATCCGATCGGCAATTTTTTCGAGCACCGGCAGTCGTCGTTTCCTGCCGGCGAGGAGAACGGTACCGGCAGCCAAATCAGCGCCGGAAAGCCCGCACAAGACGGCCGGGAGCACTACCAGGACCAGGTCCGGTGCCCCGAAAGTGACCGCCAAGGCGGTTCCAATCACGCCGCCCCCAAATGTTCCTAGATATGGCGCGATCCTTCCTAAGCCGGTAAGCCTGATCTGCTCCTGCACCCTGATGCGAATACGCTCGCCGCGCGGGCGGACAGAGACACGTATGTCACGACCCTCGGGTTCCGCGATCGGCGTCCAAGTGAACGACGTCCCACTCTCGACTGCGTTCCCGGGTGAGCCAAACTCCGACTCGAGTTTCACCGTCAGGGCAGCAAGCAGCGTCGCATTCATCTCGCCGTCGACAACATGGTCGAAAGACAATTCCGTAGGCCAGTCAAACAGCGAAGCTATGAGTACCGACCTGCGCCCCTCAGCGAACGATCTTCGGAGTCCGACGACGGCTTCACGAACATACCGCGGCTGAATGCCCACCTGGGCACCGACCTGCTCTACGGCGCCAATCGACAGCGCACCACCCTCGACGGTCTGAAGCGCCGACTGCTGCACAGCAAGGTCCAGGATCTCGCGCACCTCGATATCGCCGTAGCCATCGCCCGGAGCGCGCTCGCCGGCAACGACCCTTGCGGCGTCGCGTACGCGTTCCGGGAGTATCCCCACTTCGGCGCCCACCTCCTCCAACACACCCAGCGTCAGGTTGCCATCGACAGTGGGATTCTGCGCTTGCAGATCGGCGGCGCGGGCCAAGACATTGGACACTTCGGTGTCGCTGAGTTTCGCGCTCCCGGCGCCGGCGTTATCGAGCGCATCAACGAACTCTTTCGGGGTGGCATAGCGGTCTCTGCGACGCATCGCCAGGGAGCGAGCCAAAGCCTGCTCGAGGCGACCGGGCATCAGATCGAGGCGTTCACGATGCTCCGGCTCCGCGTCGACGAACCGGCCCAGTTCCACGGCCTCATCGGTGAGCCACAACCCCGGCGTACCACCCACAACCATCTCGTAAAACACACATGCGAGTCCGTAGACGTCAGTGCGCTCGTCCAGGTTCGTGAGTCCCGCCGCCTGCTCGGGGCTCATATATCCGGGTGTGCCCAGCGGAAAACCACTGCGAGTGAGAGTCTCGCCCCCGACGCTGCCAATCGCCTTGGCAATTCCAAAATCGGCGACCACGGCGTGCCCTTCGGAAAACAGGATGTTCTCGGGCTTGATATCTCGATGAATGACGCCTTCACGGTGTGCGTAGCCGAGCGCTTCCGAGACTTCCCGTATCACAACCAACGCGGCGCGAATTGAGAGTGTGCCCTCTCGATCGAGTCGCACTCGGAGCGAAGCGCCCGCCACAAACGGCATCACGTAGTAGAGGAATTCATTCGCCTCGCCGGAATCGTGCAGGCCCAAGATGTTCGGGTGTGTGAGACGCGCCGCAATTTCTATCTCTCGCAGGAACCGCTCGGCGCCCACGGTGGCCGCGAGGTCCGGGCGTAACACCTTCACCGCCACCTCGCGCCGGTGCCTGACATCCTCGGCCAGGTACACCATGGCCATGCCGCCACGCCCAACCACGCGTTTGAGGGTGTAGCGATCAGATAAAGCAGATCTTAGCTCTTCTGGGATTTCGGGCACGGATGGAAATTAGGTCATGGTGGCAGCCGGCGGTTATCTCCACTCTCGAGTGTCTTCTCGCCCGCTGCTATCTGCTCGACCCTTTCAGCCAGCCGATTGGCGAGGGCCGACAACTCGGGTGACCTCTTCTTGGTCGCCGAAGCGAAGATCGCATAGGAGGTGAAGTTGAACCCCAAAAAGCCGCCCAGTAACCCCAACGGTAGAAGCACAATCGGTGCCGCCAAAAAACCAGTGCTTGCCGTCAGGACCAAGCCGATCGTCGCCCCTCCACCCGCCCCCAAGAACGGCGCAAACATGGTTGTGCCGAGCATTGCCAGATTCTCTTCTATGTGAATGCGAGTACGGCCGTCCTGAGGGCGTATTGTGACATGGACGTTGCGACCAATTCCCCCCGGTGGAGCGGCACTCCAGGACAACGATCTCCCGAGCGTACTTATCTGGCCGGTGGTCCCGAGCGCAGAGCGCATTTCGTCCACCAGATCGACGTAGTGATCTCGCGACACCTCTCCCTCAACCGACCGCATCACCTCGAGTTTCTGCGGCCAGTTGAAGAGACCGACCTTCGAGCCTCCCTTCTCGGTCAACACTGCGTCCGACCTCAGCTCCAGATCTCTCGCCGCCTCCCGGACACGAACAGGCGGAATCCCAACCTCGGCCGCCGCTTGCTCCACTCCCCCCATCGACAGTGCTTCTCCCTGCGCCGAGTAGCTCGCATCGAGTGCGGCCGCGCGCGCCAGAATCTCCTTCACCTCGCCGTCGGTATAGCCCGCATCCGGACCGCTTGCGATCCCCTGTACCGCCTCTTGGACTCGCGCCGGAGGAATCCCAGCCTCCGCCGCCACCTGCTCCACGAGATCGACGCTCAGACGCCCATCCACAGTAGGATTCTCAACTTGCAGCTCGGCGGCGCGCGCGAGGATCAACTGCACCTTGTCGTCGCTGAGTTTGGAGCTGCCTCTGGACGCCTCAGTCAGAGCATCGACTAACTCGATCGGGCTGGCGTGCCGGTCATCGGAGTTCATCGCCAGCGCTCTCGCCATCACTTGCTCGAGCCTACCTGGCAGCAAGTCCAAGCGTTCGCGGTGGTCCGGGGCCGCCTTGACGAATCGCCCCAGCCGTACAGCCTCCTCGGTTAGCCACAACCCAGGGGGGCAGCCGATCACGGACTCGTAAAACACGCAGGCCAACGCGTAAACGTCTGTCTTTTCGTCGAGGTCGGTTATGCCCGCAGCCTGCTCCGGACTCATGTATCCAGGAGTACCCAGCGGAAAGCCACTACGCGTGAGATTCTCGCCGCCCGCCGTCGAGATCGCCTTTGCGATGCCGAAGTCCGCGACTACCGCATGGCCTTCCGAGAACAAGATGTTTTCTGGCTTGATATCCCGGTGGATCACTCCCTCGCGGTGCGCATAGGTCAGAGCTTCGGCGACATCCCTCACGATCAAGAGTGCTTCGGCGACCGACAGCTTGCCTACACTGTTCAGCCGGCTGCGCAGCGACTCCCCCGCAATGAACGGCATGACGTAGTAGAGGAGTTCGGCAGCTTCGCCCGAATCGTGGAGTGGGAGGATGTGTGGGTGGGTCAGGCCGGCCGCGATCTCGATCTCTCTCAGGAACCGGTCAGTGCCGAGCGTTGCGGACACATCGGCCCGCAGCACTTTCACCGCTACCTGCCGGCGATGCTTGAGATCTTGAGCGAGGTATACGGTCGCCATACCGCCCTGGCCGATCTCCCGATCGAGATCGTATTGCTCGGCCAACGCCGACTTCAGTGCCTCGGGGGGCCCAGTCATGGGCTAAAACTACGAAATGGGAGGCGGATGAGCGAGTTGGAGGCAGAGGATGCAGGGGCGGTAGGTACGGCGGGATAGGCGGCATGCGTGGCATTCTTATTCACAACTCACAGCTCTCAATCCTTTTTCGCCGCAATGGCCACGAGGCTGTCACCGAGTTCCTCGAGTTCCCGTTCGTGCCGATTGGCGATGTTCACGAAATCTGAGCGTGGGAATACATAGGCACCAGCCGCTGCAAAGACGGCGACAAAGAACATCCCCACCCCGGGGTCACCGGTTACCACACCGAAACCGATCCCGAACAACCCTCCGCTCATCAACCCGACGAAACCTCCCGCCAATTGTCGACTGATGTCGGTGATGTTCTCTTCGATGTGAATACTCGTACTGCCGGAGCCGGCTGTGATCGTCACGCGAATTCTCCGATCGATCTCGCCGGGAGTGACCGCGTCCCATGTGAGCGAGGTTCCGACCGCGCTGACCTGGCCGACTATCCCGAGCTTGGACCGTATCGCCTCAACGAGGCGTACTGATTCCGACGCTTCGATTGCTCGCGGCACGGTGCGATCGACTCGCAGGACGGGTGGCCTTCCGAAAAACCACGGTCCTCCTTGTGCGGCTGGCGGCTCAACGTACGGCCGTTGCACCAGCTCACCAGCTGCATCGCGGACAAGAGCAGGTGGTATCCCCACCTCGGCGCCAAGCCGTTCGGTGCCACCAAGTGAAAGCGCCCATCCATCTTCAGATTGTTTCGCCTCGAGTTCCACCGCACGCTCGATGATCTCCTCGACTTCACCCGTCGCGTAGCCACCCTCAGAAATGATGTCGCCACCGATTTCCTCGGCGGCCTCGCGCAATCGTTCCGGTAGAACGCCAACCTCTACCATTACTTCTTCCAGCACGCCGATCGTGAGCCTCCCATCCTCCGTCGGATACTCCGCCTGCAATTCGGCGGCTCGACCGATGATCTTGTGCACCTCGCTGTCGCTCAGCTTCTCCGTGCCTCTAGCCGCCTGACGCAACGCGCCCACAAACTCCATCGGCGTTCCGAACCTGTCCGAGAGACGCATCGCCAGCGATCGAGCCATTGCCTGCTCCAACCGTCCCGGCAAAGCATCGAGGCATTCCCTATGCTTTGCATCCGCATCGACGAATCGACCCAACCGAACCGCCTCCTCGGTAAGCCACAACCCCGGTGTTTCTCCAACCACCATCTCGTAGAACACACACCCGACTCCGTACACGTCCGTGCGCTCGTCGAGGCTTGTGATGCCGGCCGCCTGTTCCGGACTCATGTAACCGGGCGTACCCAGCGGGAACCCGCTCTTGGTGAGGTTCTCGCCACCCGCCGTTATGATCGCTTTGGCGATGCCGAAGTCGGCGACGATCGCGTGCCCCTCGGAGAAGAGGATATTCTCAGGCTTGATATCGCGGTGGATCACCCCTTCGCGATGCGCATAACTCAACGCTTCGCCTACTTCGCGGACGATGCCCAGGGCCACCTCGATGGACACCGTGCTGTGTTTCTTCAGCCTGCCACGCAGCGACCCGCCCGCCACGTACGGCATGACATAGAAGAGGAATGAATTCACTTCACCAGAATCGTGCAGGCCTAAGATGTTGGGGTGGGTGAGCCGTGCCGCGAACTCGATCTCTCTCAGGAACCGTTCCGACCCGACGGTGGCCGCCAAATCGGGACGCAGCACTTTCACTGCAACCTCGCGGCCATGTTTCACGTCCCGCGCCAGGTACACGGTCGCCATGCCGCCGAGGCCGATTACTCGTTGCAGGTCGTAGCTCTCGGCGAGGGCGGATCGTAGCTCAGCTGGGATGTCGGGCACGGGGGTAAACTACGGCAGAAGCGGCAGAGAGGGCAGAGGTGCAGAGACGTACAGGCACCATTAGCGTAATATCCGCTCCCGGCCCACCACTCACTACTCACAACTCACCTCACTAGTCGTCCCGTGATGATGTCGGATGTTCAGAATACGCATCCGTCCTTGCATGCAAGCTGAGTGTGGGTCATGTTCGCTCACATGCCGACAGATCGGATGTTACCTGGTCGTCCGTAAGTGGTTCTGGTATTGGAGACTCGACATGGCATCAGACAAGACCAAGAAGAAGCCGATGATCAGGTGTCAGAAGAACGGTCCCTATGTCATAAAGGACGTGGATGACCTGATCAAGTGGGATGGAGAGCATCTACCGACATACCCCACCATGTCGCTCTGTCGATGCGGCCGGTCCAAAACGATGCCCGACTGCGACGGCGCTCATGTTACGATCGGATTCGATTCCGCAAAGACCACCGACGGGGAGTGGGACCACCGTGACAACTACGTGGGCAAGAAGATCACGATCCACGACAACCGCGGCATTTGTGCCCACAGTGGATTCTGCACCGATGGACTTCCCTCCGTGTGGAAGATGGGTGTCGAGCCCTGGATCGACCCTGACGGTGCCGGCGTCGCGGAGATAATCGAGACGATCAAGAAATGTCCGTCGGGCGCACTGAGCTATTCAATAGAGGAAGTAGAGCACAGAGATCACGATCGCTCGCCGGCGATACGGCTCGCGAAGGATGGTCCATATTGGGTTGTTGGCGGGATCGAGTTGCAGAACGAACCGCGCGGCGATGAGGCATCGCTCGAGCACTACACTCTCTGCCGCTGCGGTGGCTCCAAGAACAAACCCTTCTGCGATGGTACACACTGGTACATCGATTTCCACGACGAAGAGGCGGAACCAAAGGAGGATGTCGCACCACAGGAAGTTGCCGAAACGCAAAGTGAGCCCACTGGTACGGGCGGCTGGGTTCGCGTCGCTGGGGCGGATGAGATCGACGAAGGACAGGTCCGCTCGGTAGCCGTGGATGGCAAGACCATCGTGGTGACCCACCACAACGGGGAGTTCGGTGCATTGGAGGCCAGATGCCCGCACCAAGGTGGCCCTCTCAATGAGGGATCTATTGAGCGAGGACTGCTGCGGTGTCCTTGGCACGGTTGGGGTTTCGACCCCCTCACCGGAGAAGCGATCGACGGGGGAAACCACGACGTCACCCCGTACCCGGTTGAGGTCCGGGATGGGGGCGTTTACATCCGCACCGCGATCGAAGAGGAACGCGTTATCACCATCAGCGACGTGATGATGGAGACGATGGTGAATTGGGGAGTGACCCAGGTCTTTGGCATCGTGGGACACTCGAACCTCGGAGTCGCGGAAGCTTTGCGGAAGCAGGAGGAGAAGGGGGCGATTGAGTACATAAGTGTTCGTCACGAGGGGGCCGCTTCGTTCGCGTGTTCGGCGTATGCAAAGCTGAGCGGCAAGCCGGCGGCGTGCCTGACGATCGCCGGCCCGGGGGCGACCAATCTCCTGACCGGATTGTGGGACGCAAAGATGGACCGCGCACCCGTGTTGGCCTTGACCGGTCAGGTGAACACACAGGTGCTCGGCCCGGGTGCGTTCCAGGAAATCGACCTCGCGGCGGCTTTCCGTTCCGTTGTTACCTGGAGCCAGACCGTATTGCCCACGAGCAATCACGCCGAACTCATGAACCTCGCACTCAAGCATGCGACGGTGAAGCGGGATGTGGCGCACCTCATCTTCCCGGATGAAGTCCAGAGACTGGAAGTAGACCCGGACCAGGAGGCGTCGCACCCTACCGGCAGGATCGCACCTACCGCAATCGCGCCACCGGAAGAGTCGCTCGAGAAGGCGGTCGCGCGGATCTCCGAGGCCAAGCGACCGACCATAATCGTGGGCTACGGATCAAAGTCCGCGATGGATCGAGTGATCCAACTCGCGGAGCGACTTCGGTCTCCGATCATCACGACCTTCAAGGCGAAAGGGCAAATCTCCGATCGGCACGCCCATGCCGCCGGAGTCCTAGGCCGCAGCGGTACGCCGGTCGCCGCCCACTTCATGAACCAGGCAGACCTACTCATCGTGTTCGGCGCATCCTTCTCCGACCACACCGGTATCTCACAGGCAAAGGCAACGATCCAGGTCGATTCGGAGCGGTTGGCACTCGGCAAGTCGCATCCCATAGACGTCCCTGTGTGGGGCGACATCGAGGTCACGACAAACCTCCTGCTCGATCGGTTACCCAAAGAACTCCCCTCCACCGATCAACTCTCCGAGCTGGCCGATCGTTGGGAAAAATGGCGAGCCGAGAAGGAAAGGCGCGCGGCAGAGGACCGTGGGAAGGGAGTCAACTCGGCCGCAGTCTTCGCTGCCCTCACCCGCCAGGCGCCGCCCAACGCTGTGATCGCCGTCGACGTGGGCAACAACACCTACTCGTTCGGACGCTATTTCGAATGTCGAAACCACACGGTGCTGATGTCGGGCTACCTCGGCTCAATCGGGTTCGGCTTCCCTGCCGCAATGGGTGCCTGGGCGGCTGCATCCGGCAAGTCGATCATCGCGGTCACCGGAGATGGCGGATTCGGACAGTACCTCGCTGAATTCACAACTGCCGTGAAATACGGGATGAACATCACCACGATACTCCTCAACAACGGGGAGTACGGGAAGATCTCGAACGAGCAAAGAGACATTGAGATGCCCGTGTGGCAGACCGGCCTCCACAACCCGAACTTCGCGGAGTACGCCGAGAACTGCGGTGGTTACGGCGTCCGTGTTACCAAAATGGACGAGCTGGATGAAGCCATGGCCGCCGCGATCGTCCACATGGGACCGGCCATTGTCGAGGTTATGGCAGATGGGGAATTGACTTAGGGGAAGAGTTGCAGATAAGCAGAGTTGCGGGACCAACACCTTTCCAGCCTGCCGCCCTGCACCTCTGCACCACTGCCGCGGGAAGGATCGGGGTGCAGGGAAATCGTCCGCTCTCGACCATATAGATCCCAAATCCGAACACGCGATCATTACGCGAACCCAGGAAACCCACGGAATCAGGTGTAAGTCCTCGCCTTCTCAGATATACACACCAGGCACGTCCCTTGCCCTAGATTGGTGGGTCGCGGGCCATCATAGCCCGAGGGTGAAACGAAAGGTCTGATGTCGACACATCTTTCTGATCTGCGCTTTGCGGTGCGGCAACTTCGCCGGGATCCCGGGTTCGCTTTCGTGGCGATCCTGACTTTGGGCATTGGGATTGGTGCAACCACTGTCATCTTCAGCGTCTTCAACGGGACGGTTCTGCGAGACCTGCCGTATCCCGAGTCCGATCAGCTAGTTCGGTTGACCGAAGTCTCACCTCAAGGCCATGTGTTTTCGCTGTCCGAGCCCAACTTTCTGGACTATCGCGAACGCGGCCGGTCGTTCGCCCACCTGGTCGCGGTTCAATACAGGCCGATGACCGTCGCCGGCGAGGACGAACCGATACGAGTCAATGGCGTCTCCACCACCGGAGGTTTGTTCGAGATGCTCGGAGTTGTTCCGACGCTCGGGCGCGCATTCTCGTCTGCCGAGTACTTGCCCGGACATGAAACCCCGACTGTCATCATCGGGCACGGCTTTTGGGAGAGCCGATTTGGCACCGACCCGGGTGTGGTTGGTCGCAGCGTGGATCTCGATGGGACGGTTCGGACAATCGTAGGGGTGATGCCCAGGGGATTCGACTTCCCCTTCCACGCCGATGCATGGATACCGTTTGCGGCAGATCCAAACGCGGTGCGCGCCGAGCACGTGCTCGAAAGCTTCGGTCGGCTGGCGCAGGGTGTGTCTTTTGACTTGGCCGCGGCGGACGTCAAGAGCATCGCCGATCAGTTGGGCTCAGAGTTTCCCCAGTCCAATCGTGAGTGGGGAGCCTCCATCCAAACGTTCCGCAGTTGGCAGATCGGTCCGAAGGCAACACGGATTGCGATGGTTTTGCTGGGTGCCGTGAGCCTGCTGCTCCTACTCGCATGCGCGAGCGTCTCGAACCTGCTGCTGGCGCGCACCACGGCCCGGCAACGCGAAATGGCTCTCAGAGCTACACTCGGCGCGCTGCGCCCAAGAATCCTCGGTCAGTTGCTCGTGGAGAGTCTCGTTTTGGCCTTTCTGAGCGCCGGTGTCGGCTTGCTGTTCACCGCGTGGGTGCTCCCGGTAATCCAATCGCTCGAGACCGACGCTCTGCCGCGGTTGAACGAGGTTACCGTCGACCGCACCGTCGTGCTGATCACGGTGCTGATCACGGTTATCGCGGGATTGATCTGCGGTGCCGCTCCAGCATTTCAGGCATCGAGTGACGACGCGGAACAGGCACTGAGGGGTGGGGAACGGATTGTTGCGGGCGGCTCCCGTAAGGTGCAAGACGCGCTGGTAGTTTGTCAGCTGGCGCTTGCGGTTGTGCTGTTGGTGGGAGCAGGCCTGTTGACGAACAGCTTCGTGCGATTGCTCGACGTCGACCCCGGCTTCGATGCCCGGCACATTCTGGCTGTGGAGATCGCTCTCACGGAAGACCGGTACCCACAGCTTTCGCCGCGCGTGTCGGCTTTCTACCGGGAGACACTCGAGAAGGTCGCGGCAATCCCCGGCGTAGCAGCGGCAGGCGCGTCGACGGTCAGCCCTATCAGCATCAACAGGCCCAGCAACTTCGTGGGAATCAAGGGTCATACAGTCGACCAGAGCGACCTGATACCCATTCAGTGGCGTGCCGTCACCGCAGGCTTCTTCGAGGCGATGGGTAGCCGGCTGTTGAGCGGCCGGTTCTTCGACATGAGAGAGGAATTTTCAGAACCGTCGCCCTTCCTTACTCAGGTCGAAGACGCCCACTTCAATGCGGTGATCGGCGAGTCGCTCGCCAATCGTCTCTGGCCGAGCGGTGGCGCCGTTGGCCAGCAGTTGGTTTGGAGTACACCAAACGGTCCGGCCGTCACGGTTGTGGGCGTGGTCTCCGATTTCCGCGACGTGACCTTCCCTACAGATCCGCGACCAACCGTCTTCCTGCCGCACAGCGTCGCCCCGATGCCGACCATGACGGTGCTCCTCAACGTGAGTGGTGACCCGTCGAGTGTCGCCGCCGCTGTGCGGAGCGCGATCTGGAATGTCGACGACGACGTGCCTGTGCCACCGTTGCGCTCGCTGCAAGAAACAATCGATGCCGCAGCGCTTTCCGGGCCAAGGCTCAACGCGGTGCTCGTAGGCCTGTTTGCGGCGGCGGCATTGGGCCTGGCAGCTCTGGGGATCTACGCGGTCACCGCATTTTCAGTTGCCCGCCGCAAACGAGAGATAGGGGTACGCATGGCGTTGGGTGCTGCGCCCGGCAGGATCATTGGCATCACACTCACCAGCGGCACCAGGCTGATTGTTTTCGGGACCGCCGCAGGCCTCTTGGGAGCGTTCGGTCTGTCACGCTTCCTCGGTAGCCTGCTATACGAGATCAATCCGAGCGATCCCTTCACCTATGCGATCGTGACGCTGGTCCTCGTATTTGTCGCATCGGCCGCGAACTATCTCCCCGCACGACGCGCCACGAAGATCGACCCGCGCGTGGCATTCGTCTCAGAGTAAGCCCTCTTTCCTGCGCCTTCTTCCGCGCCCATCCGCCGGGACATGATGTTAGAATATCTCCCAGACAGTTGAATCTCTCCGGGAGTGAGTCATGAGTTTCACCAAGAAGGGCACAGACTACGAGTCGTTCTCCTACCTCGAAGCAGGCCGCGACTACAAGGTGTTCGATCTGGCCGATGAGACCAACCGAGTCGATCTGTATCTCGTTCCTCTATCGGACGAGGAAGAGAAGCGGGTTGAGCGACTCGTTACGGATAACCTCATGGTATCTCTCCATGACCATATCACAGTGTTCCCCGACGACATCCGCAAGTCTCCCGACTACACGCACGAAGGCCGAATGACAACGGCGTACAAGGCTCTGGCAGCGAGCTACTGGGATGCCGTGTTCGACAACTTGATGGACGGAATCATCAACATCGAGTCCAAGACCGGCTGGAAGTGGACCGAGGTGTTGCACGATCTGGGGATGCGTATGTGCGACGTGGCGCACCAGGATTTCCTGGTTCACTGCACGAAGGTCGACCAGATTCAGCAGGCGCACGACGAAGGCAAGGTCGCATGGATCGCGGTTGTCGAAGGCGCTGCGATGATCGAGAACGAAGTAGACCGCATCGACCTCCTCTACGGTTTCGGCGTACGATCCCTTGGCGTGACGTACAGCGAGTCGAATGCCCTTGGTTCCGGCCTCAAGGAACCCGGTGACGGTGGACTCACGACTTTGGGTAAACGCGCGGTTGCACGCATGAACCAGGTGGGAATGTTGATCGACTGCTCGCACTGCGGCGACACCACAACACTGGGTGTCATCGATGCGAGCGACGCACCGATCATCCTCAGTCACATTGGCGCCCGGGCGTTGTGGGATTCGAACAGGCTCGCGCCCGACTCGGTTCTCGAGGCGTGCGCGAAGAAGGGTGGACTCATCGGAATCGAGGCCGCACCGCATACGACACTCACACCGAACAACACATCGCACTCCATCGAGTCGGTGATGGAACATTTCGAGTACATCAAGAACCTGGTCGGCATCGACCACGTGGGGTTCGGTCTCGACACCCTGTACGGCGACCACGTCGGATTGCACGACACCTACTCGGCCGCGCTCTCGATCAACGAGTCACAGAAATCGGCCGGCGAATCGAAGAACCCGCCGCATGAGAAGGTCGAGTACGTGAAGGGCGTCGAGAACCCGACCGAAAGTTCTTTCAACGTGGTGCGGTGGCTGGTGAAGCACGGCTATTCGGACGAAGACATCGTGAAGGCGGTTGGCGGGAATGCGGTGAGGTTGTTGAGCGAAGTATGGGCGTGAACTTCTACTCTCCCGAAGCCCTGCTGTTCGACATGGACGGGGTGCTCGCAGACGTCGAAGGTTCCTACCGTCAAAGCACGCTCGAGACTACGCGCTCATTCGGGGTGCCGGTTGAGAGGCAGGACCTCGAGCGAGCCGTGTTGGCGGGTGACGCAAACAACGACTGGATTCTGACGCAGCGGTTTCTGGCCGCGAATGGTGTCGACGTATCGTTTGACGAGGTGTACGAGAGATACCAGGAATTCTACCTCGGTACTGAGGAGACACCCGGTCTTCGAGAGACGGAGACTCTCCTGGTAGAACCGGACGTCCTGCGACAACTGTCAGAGCGCGTCAAGCTCGCGGTGGTCACGGGCCGCCCGAGGGCGGAGGCGGAGTGGTTCCTCGAAAGGA
>JBDGYW010000022.1:0-20681 GCA_039588935.1 Gemmatimonadota bacterium
GTCAGCCCCTACCCGTTCCCGTGTGACTCTCCCGGCGGACAGAATCGTCGTTGCAGACAAAGAACTCGTGAAGTCCGCGTTCCAGTTCAGCCAGGCGTAGCTCGAGCCCCACTTGCTGTCTACATCGGTCCTGTCCTCTTCCACGACCGCGAAGTCGTCGCCTGCATGGAGCAAGTGTCCCGAGATCATGTGTCTGGGGTTCAGCTGATACTGAACCTTCCCGAAGACATCGTAGTAGGTCGGCTCGGCGCCGTTGGCCTCGCCAAGAATCTTCAATACCGGTCCCATAAATCCGTAGCGACCCGACGCCAGCCACGTTCCCCTCCCTCCCGCGAAGCCACCTTCGCTCTTCGCGGTGAGATTCATTACGCTGAATCCGATCGTGGTCTTGGTGCGGTCGGGTGGCGGAGTTGTCGTGTTCATGGAGAACACACCGGTCATCTTGTCACCGTACTCGGCGGTGAAACCGCCGGTCATGAGGTCGATGTCGCCGATAGACTCGACGTCGATGATGCTCAGCGAACCATCCCAGTCCTTCAAGTGAAACGGCTCGGACAATTCGAGACCATCCAGCTCGACCAAAACTTGATCGTCCGGTGCACCACGCACATGGATCTTTGCGGTGATGTCGTGCGTGGCAACCCCAGGCAACCGATCGACGGCCCGGTACACGTCGTCGCCAATGCGCGGGAGGGCATGTACGTAGTTCCTGGACAGCGTCTGTTCGGCTACAACGCTGGCTTCCTTGAGAATGCCATAGGTGCCGGGCGTTACCACGATCTCACTCAGACGGAGAGGCGCAGGTTCGAGCAGTACCGTCACGTTGCTCGTTTGGCCAACAGCGGCCTGCACCGATTCCAGGTTCTGCGGGGCATACCCCAGCGCTCGAATCGATATGTCGTATGCCCCGGGGGCCAGAGTCATCCCGAACAGGCCGTCTGCGTCCGTCCGGATCTCACCCACATGGCCGGCTACCAAGACGCGTGCACCAACGATGGGTTGGCTATCGGCGGAACTGATCACCACTCCTGCGATCGTGTTCTCCTGGCGCAGCGCCATTGTTTGCGATCTCGGCCGACGCGTGTCTCCAGTCACACCGATAACCACTCCGCCGGTTGTCTCCACGAATCCTACGCCAGTGCCGTACAATATTCTCTGCAGTGCTTCCCTAACCGGAACGTCCGCGCAGACACAGCTCACGACCCCTGCCCCGGCCAACATTGCGGAGTCATACGTGAGCGGCACACCAGACCGTTCCGAGAGGAGGCGCAACGCCACGTCCACCGAAACCGCCCGCACCTCCAGTCGAGCGGTGCGCTGCAGGAGGGAACGCGTTTCCTGAGCTGACGCGCTGTGTGCGGACCCTGCCGCAATGAAGAGAACAGTCAGACCAATGACCATCGAGCGATTGAGGCCGATCATGACGGTAGCTCCCGGGTGCGGTCCAGTTCAGTAATGGCACATGTTCATGCTGCGTGTATCATCCAGCTCCAATGGAAACACGGACGTGGCCGGTACTATCTACCAACCGGTCGGTGGAAGGGAATATGTAATGTGGGAGTTCGAAGCCGAGCGGTGTTACTCAGTCACTGGGGCATCCCACCAACAGCTCGATGAAGCTGGAAGCGTTCATCTGCAGCCGCGGAACTGCAGAAGTAGTCGGGTAGATACGGCGCCAACGAAACCCGCAGATCCGCGAGCGCCATACCCAAGTGGTTGGCGACGGTCTGCGGGGCGAGTTCCAATGTCTCTGCAACTTCACGATGAGTGAGGCCGTGATAACGGACGAGGACAAACACCTCGCGCCGCCGTTTGGGAAGAGCGTTCACGGCAGCTTCGATGATCGCCCGAAGCTCTCCTCCAACAAGCCGATCATGCGGAGTAGGACTTGATGAAGCGTCAACCGAGCGTTTCGCTGCGCGGTCGCGCGCTTTCCTCTGTCGAGAGACATCGAAACACAGATTTCTCGCGATTCGATACAGCAGACCTCGCAGGGAACCCTCGATACTCAGAACGTCGCGTCGTTCCCACAACCGTACAAAGGCCTGTTGCCCAACATCCTCCGCTGTGTCGCGGTCGACACCCAACGCTGCCACGTAATTCACCAACTGCGTCCAGTGCAACTGCATGACAACACTCAAAGCGCCAGCATCACCATTGCGCAGGCGCAGCACCAGGTTACAGTCAGTCCGATCTGGTTCCATGACAGGCAGCTTTGTTGAGTCATGGGAGTAACGATCGGGAAGTGTGCTTTCTGACAAATGCCCGAAAGCCTGGCACAACGGGGTCTCAATGCTGGATAACGGACCGTCACATGGGTGGATGAAGCGTCAGAGTCGGAGCAAAGGTCCTATTGTCCGACGGCCTTCCCAGCAAATCGCACAGAACGACGGGATTCCCGCCAAGTCGACTCGCTGAGACGATCGTGCAGGAGTGGTTCCAACACCTCTCTGAGATCTGCTAACGCCAGGCTCAGATGATTGGCCACTGTCTGTGGTGCCACGCCAAGTGCATCAGCGGTCTCGCGATACGACAAGCCGTGCTGACGCACGAGCACGAATACCTCGCGTCTCCGTTGCGGGAGATTGTCCAACGCACCCGAGAGTATAGAGTGGACTTCTTTGCTGTCGACATATTCGGTGGGTGTTGACATCGCATTGGGTGCCGGTGCCTTGTTCGCGACACGTTGCCGCGCGTTTTGCTGCCTATGTTCATCCATACAAAGGTTCCGGGAGATACGGAAAAGCAGTCCGAGCACCGAGCCCTCCAGACCCCAAGTCTCACGACGCTCCCAGAGTTTCACGAACACTTCCTCAGCGACATCCTCTGCAGCATCCCAATCGTCGAGGATCGAAAAGGAATATCTAACGAGCGAATGCCAGTGTCGTTTCAACAGCGCGGCAAGGCCTGCCTCGTCACCGTTCAAAACGCAAGCAAGTAGCGCTATGTCTGCTGGTTCCGCCCTCATGTCCGCCCGGTATTTAGGTTTCTGGTTCACGGTCTCACACACCAGTCCTCGGTCATACGACCGAGACCTGCAGTTCATCTTACGTCACCGTCCTCCAGAAAGTTCCTCTCCGTGTCAGCGCTCTACTCTGTGCGCAGGGCAACGAGAGGATCGACTCTGCTGGCCCTCCGGGCCGGCAGATAGCTGGACATGAGCACCACACCAAGGATGACTCCAACCACAACAACAAAGGTCCACGGATCAGTCGGACTGACACTGAAGAGAAATCCTGTCATCAGTCTCGTGGCTGCGATCGCGGACAGCAGCCCGGTTACCACTCCCGCCAGCGCAAGGGTTATCCCTTGCCGGACGACCATGCCCGCAACCGCACCCGACCCTGCGCCGAGGGCGATCCGAATCCCGATCTCGTTGGTACGTTGCGCGACCCCATGCGAAATCACACCATAGACACCAATTGCACCGAGAATGAGAGCCACACCTGCAAACACCATCATGAGTGTCATTAGGAACCTCGGCCTCGCTACGGAGGAAGAGGCGATGTCTTCCATGGTTCGCATCCACACGATAGGGAGGTCGGGATCGATAGCCCGTACGAGGTCACGAATTGGACCGGCGACAGTGAGTGGATCGCGGTGCGTTCTAACGACTACGCTCATGCTACGGGCGAAGAATCCTCCCGACCAGGCGGTCGTCTGATCGTACAGGTGATAGTATATGGGATAGGTCTCACCCAAGCCGTGGTATTTGACGTTCCCCACAACACCCACGACCGTGGCCCAGGGGCCGTCCGTCGAGAGGAATCGAATCCGCTTACCGATTGGATCTTCGTTTGGCCAGTACCGGCGCGCAGCTTCCTCATCAACCACGGCCACCGGCGGATTTCCCGGTAAGTCGGTCTCGTTGAAGAATCGACCACTCCGCAGCTGGACTCCAAGTGTCTCGAACAAACCCACGCCGGCGGTAACCGAACCACCGATACAGCAGAAATCTTCCTCAGTCGGACCTTCCACACCCTCCACGTGAAACCGACCATTCACATCATTACGAAGCAGCGGTGGATGCGAGGCGAGGGCAACACTCGCTACGCTCGGCATAGCCTCGATCTGATCCGTGAGATTGGCGTAAAACTCGACTGCTGCGTCGGCCGAGTAGCTACCGGATGGCAGTGAAAAATGGGCAGCCAGGAGGTTGTCCGTTCCGAAACCCGGGTCTTCCTGGAGCAGTCGCCAAAAGCTCTTCATCATCAGTCCCGCACCGATAACTAGCATAATCGCAAACGCGACTTCTGTGGCAAGAAGGAGTCCTCGAAAACCGAACTGTCTCCTGCTCGCTGTGGTGGACTGAGAAGATTCCCGGAACGCATCCTGCAGGGTTGTTCGCCCCGCTCGTACAGCGGGCAACAATCCGAATACGAGCGTTGTTACCACCACGACTACGCCGGTGAAGAGGAGTACACGCCAGTCCATGCCAACCAGATCAACACGCGGGATCGTGCCACCCTCCAGAAACAGCAAGACTCGCACGCCAACGGACGACAACAACATCCCGACGACGCCACCGGTTAGGGACAGCAGGAATGAATCGGTGAGCAACTGCTGGAACAGTCTGCTTCTACCGGCACCCAGTGCAGAGCGCACGGCAAACTCTCGCCTCCTGCTTTCACTGCGCGCGAGCATCAGGTTAGCGACGTTCGCGCAGGCAATTAGCAACACGAACCCGACCGCGCCGAGCAACAGCATCAACGCCGGCCTCACATCTCCCACCGTATCCTGAAGAAGCGGCGTCAGATAGAGGCCGTGCCCTACGTGATGGTCGGGGTAGTCTTCCGCCCACTGGGCCATCAACGTTTCCATCTCAGCCTCAGACTGCTCGTAGCTCACGCCCTCGGTAAGGCGCCCGATCATCGAAAACCAGTGCCCGCCGCGCCAGGTACGTGCCGGGTCCAGGGGTAACTGAGTCCAAAGCTGCGTCTCGGAATCCGGGAAGGCGAAGCCCTGCGGCATCACGCCGACGATTTCGCCACCCGTCTCGTACTCCATGTCAATATCCGCGTCCAACGTCCGACCGACTACGCTCGAATCGCCCCCGAAACGTCGTTGCCAGAAGTCGAAGCTGAGCACGTACACGGGCTGCGGTTGGGCTCCGTCATCTGCCTCGATCAAAAAGCGACCGAGTAGCGGCGGCGTCCGAAGCACGGAGAACATGCTCGCCGATACAAATCCCGCTGTCACGATTTCCGGCTCACCAGTACCGCCGGTGATGGTCAGAGACCGGGTAGAAACGGCAGCGACACGTTCCATCGTCTCGTTCTGGTTGACGTAGTCGAAGTATTCCGGCGAGCCTATCGGGTATTTTGGAAAGTCGTATCCGCTCTCGGGAGTAAACCGCGACCAGATGGCCACGAGTTCGTTGGGATTGTCGTACGGCAGCGGTTGGAGCAGCACACCACTCACGACACTGAAGATGGCGGTGTTGGCACCGATGCCGATGGCGAGAGTGAGGACCACGACAGCGGTGAATCCTGGCGACCGAACCAGGTTTCGAAGTGCGTACCGGACATCTCCCGGTAGGGAGGCAAGGCCGTTTTGGCGCCTCCGACCTCCAGGTGGCTCAGGTGGAGTGCTCCGATCCCCACGTCTACGCTCACGCAACCTGTCCCAACGTGTGCTCATGCCATTTATCGTGGTGTCCCATACGGAACGTCCCCAGAACGCCAAAACACCTATTCCTTTGGCCCGTCGGTATTCCTCCCGATAGCGATCGCGAAACAGCTCGACTGCGTCGGCAGCATAAGCTTTGCGGAACTGCGCTGGGAATGCGTGGAGAAGAACCCTGTACAGGTGCTCGGACAATCCCAAGCCACGAACCGTCCGCCGCGTGCTCATCGGGCCACCTTGCCACCTGACACCGCGAACCTCGCCTCTGCGGACGCAACTAGATCACGCAACCTGTCGGTCTCTGCGGTGAGAACGCGCCGGCCAAAATCGGTTATGCAGTAATATCGTCGACGTTCATCATCCGATTCGGGTGCAGGCCGCTTTCCCGACTCGGCAAGGAGGCCCTGTTTGATCAGCCGGCGCACCGATCGGTACAGGTTACCCGCCTCCAATCTGACCTGGCCATCGGTCTGACGATCGATCTCCTTGACCATGCCGTAGCCGTGGCGCTCAACGTCCAGGAGCACCAACAGGATATGGTAATCCTGCGGTTTGAGCGGAAGCAGAGCGGCCACATCTTCTGCGCGATTCTTCTTCTTTGACACCACTCCTCCAACGTTGTCCTAGTGGATCGAAGTTTATAGTCGTTTCGATTATATGTCAAGTGACCATAGTGAGAATTGGGAGTGGAGAAAGGGAAGGGAGAACGAGTCGGCCGGTCACCGCCCCTCATGCCGCGTATGCTGCCAATGCCTGTCGGAAAGGGTGCGGGGCAAAAGGACCTGCAGTCCTGCACCTCTGCTTTCCTGCCCTACCTCAAATTCATGTTCACAATCGGCAACCACTTGAACGGCGCCCTGTTGTTCCCGGCGTAATTCAGCAGTCCGATTTGCACTCCGTGAAGTCGATGAGCGCGATTGTACAATCCGATGGTGAGCCCCCTCTGAGTGCCCTGCACTCGGTTGTAGCCCGCTATCGAAACGCCGGTCATTGACCGGTAAACCCTCGTTCGAATCCCGGCAATGATGAGGCCCTCGAGATGGTCACTTTCTACCAAGTAGCCGGCGATCGCGACGCCCGTCACATGGTCAAGTGAGTGCACAGCACCGCCGCTCAGTGCGAGTCCGTCGATTCCGTCCGGTGCAACGACGGCGAGGCCACCTATCCCCATGCCATTGAGCCTTCGGGATACTGCCGCCAGCCCCCCCACGTTCAGGCCAGTCATGTCACGACTCACGACCGACGCGAGACCACCTATAGAAACGCCTTCTGCCCTTCCATCCACTACGGAAGCCAAGCCACCAATACCCAACCCACGGAGCGAGCCACTCGTAACTGAGGCCAATCCACCAACACTGATCCCTTCTACCCTCCCGTCGACCACACTCGCCAATCCTCCCGCACCGATTCCCGTGACGGAACGGTCGGTCACCGAAGCGAGGCCACCAACCGAGATACCCTGAATTTGACCATTCGAGACTGATGCCAAGCCGCCGGCAGCAATACCGGTAACGTCACCCTGAACAACCGATGCTAGCCCCCCAGCGATCAATCCCTCAACCCGGCCGGCCGTCACGGAGGCGAGGCCGCCAATTCCGATGCCCGTTATCGTTCCGTTCGTAACCGACGCGAGGCCGCCGATGCCGATGCCCTCGATCCTGCCGTCAATCACCGCTGCTAGGCCACCCGCGGCAATGCCACGCACATCCCCACTCGTCACCGTGGCAAGGCCGCCGATTCCAATACCTTCTATGTCCCGCTCCACGACAGTTGCGAGCCCACCTACAGTAATGCCCTGCGCCGAGCCACCGGACACAAACGCCAACCCACCGATTCCGATGCCTGCCATGTTTCTGTCTACTTCGACCGCACCCACGCCTACGGCGATGCCGTTGATCCACCCAGCCTGCGGTCCATATATGCCCAATGCGATTCCGTTGATCTCGGCATCGTAGTTCCAACGCGGCTTCCAGATGGTGAAGTTGATGCCGTTCACCCACTCCAGGTCGTCATCTCTGAAATTGAGGCGTAGACCGTCGACGCCACGGGAGTTCCCGATGCTGATGCCGAATCCGTCGATAGTCAGGTCGAGGCTGGAGTGGGATGGTCGGCTCCGTCTTCGATCTTCGCGCTCTTGCGCACGCGCGTGCGGCGCCGGACTCAGCAACGCAAAAAGGAGGATCGTAAGGGTAAGGCGCACTGGTATTCTCCAGTGAGAGTTGGAGCTCATCGCGGACGCTCAGAACTACGCCCCATACAGCCCTACGGTTTCAAATTGAAATGATGGAGGAACGTAGTGACTGGTGAATTTAGATAGGCCTCGCTACCCCCACTCAATTCTCACAGAACTGCAACTCAGCTAAGCCTGTACTTCCTCAACCACAGCAGATCGAGATCATCAGCGGTGACGAGGTATACGGCGCCGACTCCGAACCCGACCACTCGTGATCGGGTGGGAAGAGCAACTTCCGCAATCTTGTTTCCCTGCGTGTCGAATACATCTACGACGGGGTCCGAGCCTACTCTCACATGGCGTTCCACCCAGAGGTTACCGTCATATGAGACCTTCGAACGTTCAGCGTGGATCGGCGGCATTTCGTCTGGCCACCGAATTGCGGTTACGTCGGATCGGGAGCCACCCCCGCGCCTCATTTCGACATTGGATACTCCCCCTTCTCTGCTCATCACCGATGTCAACTGCATCATGTTCGCCTGCGCTTCATCAGCCCAACGCTCCTGCTCGGCACGTCCTACTTGCACGGGTTGGTAGATTTTCGGACTTCCGTGTACCAATGAGCCGTCGGCGGCGATCCACTCAATGGAATAGTCGGCTGCGCGGGCAATCGCCACACTTCCATCGAGGCCCACAGCCCAGCCGTCGCGCGGCATCAGGGGGCCGCTGGTCATCACCATGTTGTTGCCAACGCGTTCGAATTCTGGAATCGGCACTCGCAGCACGCCCAGGGTATCGACTGTTTCGTTCGCTCGATCGAACCTGGCAATGAACGCCGAGTCAGCCATCGACCCCCGGAGATTGGCAGACAGGTAGAAGTAGATGCGTCCCAACCCGTCGGTGAATCGAGGCATCAGATTCATCGGGAACCCCTCGTGACGTGGACGCATGATTGGGAGGCTCGACCCAAACGTTCCATCCGGACCGATAGCGGTGAGGCGGGTGTTGCCGAGATCTACAAGTAGCGTTGAATCGGCGGGGAGTGGAAAGACCGCGTCAGGTTGCCTGTACTCCTGAGGCCCGTTGCCCACACGCCCCAGTGTATCGGTCAAACCTCTGTCCACGTCCCAAACGACGAGAACCTGGCCCAGTGGATCGGCAGCCATCACGCGCCCATCTGACAACTCACGCACCGTTTGGAGAAACCCGAATCCATCGGGGTAAGTAGCTTCGAGTTCCAGTTCGATGTCTGCAGTTTCTGCAATGTCGCTTGCTGAACACGACAAAAACGCGAAGAAGATGGCCGCTCTTACGGGAATTCCTTGTATCCCACCCCTTACCGGACTCATGATCACTCGCTCCTCGTGGAAGCAAACCGCAGCCCAACGCCAGATACACTCAGCGGACTATCCGATACCGCTCGACCCACTGCAGCCCGACGTCATCCGTGTAGACGAGGAACACTACCCCATCACCAAACCCGACGACCCGTCTCCCCTGAGGCAGCGTAATCTCTCCCGACTTGATGCCGCGTTCGTTGAACACATCAATGGCAGGGGCAGCAGCTGCGGTCACATAACGCTCCACCCACAACTCACCATTGGGCGCCACTCGCGATCTCCGGGTTCGAAACGGCGGGAGTTCATCGGGCCACTCGTCTGCGTCTATTCCTCGGCCGGGCCCACCGCCACCGCCTCTGCTGAACTGCATGCTGCGTTCGCCGGACGGGGACATCATCGCTCTTACATTGATCGCTTCCACGGCCTGGTTGTCGAGCCACTCTTCCTGCTCCGCACGTCTGACCTGAAAACGTTCGTAGTCATGTGAACGGCCACGGACCGCTTGCCCATCGGGTGAGACCCACTCAACCGAAAAGTCCATCGCATGCACGATCGCGACTCGCCCATCAAGTCCCACGGCCCAATCATCTCGTAGCCGAAGCGGTCCTCGGCTCATCATCACACGCGCGCCCACTCGCCTTTGGCTCGCCTGCGACAGCATGACTGGTCCCATCGTATCGACGGCTCCAGTTGACCGATCGAACCGCAGGATCGCCGCCGAGTCGGCGGGACCGCCTGCCGTGAACGTCTCCGGTTCGTAGTAGATCCGCCCAACCGCGTCAACGAAGCGTGGCAGCACGATTGTCAGCCGCCCACCGCTTCCTTCTTGGGAGATGGGACTGGTTTCTCCAAACATCCCGCCCGGGGCAATCGCAGTGAGCCGGCCGTTACCCAGGTCGGTCAGCAGAGTGGAATCGCCGGGAAGTGGAAACACGGCATCCGGTTGTCGATACTCTTGAGGCCCACTCCCAACGCGTCCTAGTGTGTCAGCGGTGCCCGCGTCCATGTCGATGGATACGAGTACCTGCCCCAGCGGATCGGCGACGAGTAGACGCCCGTTCGAAAGCATGCGGACGCCCCCGACGTAACCGAAGGATCCCGGGAAGGAACCTTCGTGTTCCAGGCGGATGTTTCGTTGCGCACTCGACAAGGTCACCGAGAGACACAACATGGAGCTCACCACCACTGGCAACCGGAAACAAGACGTCAGTCGCATTCTCGCCTCGTCAAACGTCTCGAAATTGGCCTATTCCTGAGGCCGCCTGAAGACGAACACATCCCCGGGGCTTTCCGCCGTGAACACCTCAGGGTCGAATCCCCAACCCAGTGCCTTCTCCCGCATCCTGGCGTACTCCTCTTCCCTGCGGTTTGGATCCAGCACGAAAACAGCCCTCGGATTGAGCCTCTCGAGGAAGCTCTTGAAGTCGCTGTCGTCTTCTTCTGCTTCGATCAGCGGCAGAAACGCCAGGTCCACCCGATCAACGCGTTCTGCAAAGAAGTCGAGTGCTTGTTTGTAGTTGTCCAGGTCCTCGGCGCGGAAGCCGGCGTAGTAGATCGCCAAGCCATCCACCTGCACCAGATAGCCTAGCGACGTCATCTGTTCGGTGACCGGTATGGTGCTGACCCGGAGGTCTCCGAACGTCGTGTCCTGCATGGGAGACAAGTACACCGAACGGTTCGACCCTCGCCAGCTGTCTCCAGCGTTTTGTATGTAGGTAACGCTTCTCAGAGAGTCTTCGATCGCGTGGAGATACGCGGGTTCCCCTATCTCACCATGATAGCACGTGTACAAGCCTAAAACATCGAGATCCAGCAAGTCGGCGGGCGAGAGGAATCCGTTTGCGAGAGACGGCTCCGCCGGCCTCGTCACTCCCCACTCCTCCGCATCGAACACAACTACCCTGTTGCTCGTTCTTATCGCCCAACCACGATTGAACAGGTACCAGGCAACTGCTTCGCCGTCGGCGATTTCGCGAGTCAGGTGTGGCGACCTGCCGTAGTTCTCGACAAGATCGTCTGGCTTGGTCGTACCCTGTGCGATCAAGTGTTCCGCCAATTGGCGGTGACCGTACCTGGCCGCGTAGTGAAGCGGGGTCCTTCCATCGTTGTCTTCGGCGTTTGCAGATATGCCAAATTCAAGGAGTAACGCCGCTATGTCGATGTGACCGCCAAACGATGCGAGGTGCAGTAGGTTTCTTTCGTTCAGTTGGTCGATGAACTCAACGGATGCACCACGCTCGAGAAGCAACCTCACCGCGGGTGCGTGCCCCTTCTCGATCGCGTATCGCAACGCCGGATTGCCGATGGGGTCCGTCTGATCGACGGTCACACCGGCGTCCAGCAGCATTCCGATTATCTCGACCTTGCCGTGAGTCGCCGCATTCACAAGACGGGGGCGGGGATGACCCATATCCGTGTCCGCGTCCGCGCCGAGCCTCAACAGAAGCCGCGTCATGTCGGTGTTGCCGGTGCTCACCGCAAGGTCCAGCCTCGTGAGCGGTGCGCGCACCACTCGGTCGGGATCGAATTCCGCACCGTTCGATACGAGCAGCGAGGTGATTTCGGCGGTGTCTCTGAAGCCCTCCACCTGAAACGCAAAGTCTGCCGCAGTGAGCGCAGACCCCTCGTGAGCCAGGTTGATAGCAGCACCGCCGGCCAGCAGTGCTTCCACAGCTTCCCTTTGGCGATTCCGCACAGCAAGGTGCAAAGGAGTGAAGCCTTCACCGTCGGTCGCATTTATGTCCACACCGGTCCCGACGAGTTGGCGTATCGCCGTTGTATCGCCCGCAGCAGCGGCTTCGTGGATGCTCTGCGCAGTGGCAGTCGATACGGATTGAAGAAGCAAGACAACAAGAGCGATTGAACACGACCATCTGGACATGAGCCTCTCCCACTCGATTGATAGAATTTCTTCTGGGGATGCTTCCGGAATCAGGTCACCCGAGAGGCATCATCTTGTGCCCGCTGGCTCCGTGGCACCATCGGGATACAGGTTTCGATTGCCCTGCTCCCGCAACTTGCGGAGCAGGACCACCGGTTCGCCGTCTTGTTCCGTCGCGACCAGCAGCAGCTTACCGCTGCGGATCCGCTCCGCGAGTTCTTCTGGTACTCTGACAAGAGTCGACTCGTTGGCGACTGCATACAGGTCAAGTGCTCTGCTGATTCTGTGCAGGTCACCTGGTTGGGGACGTATCGCAAACGTGACCCCCGAGTCCTCCTGAAATGAAACCGCCAACACTGCATTACTCATTGGGGAGGCTTCCGCTACCTCTTGCGGAATGGTCTGGGTGTTCAGATCAGGGTCCACGGGTGCCGGCAATTCACAGGCGATTGCTACAAACGCTCCACCCAGAACAACCGCCGCGAGCGCTCTTGGATACCTAAATCGACTCATGTGCTGTGTCATAGCATCGACCCTCTGTGCCAAGAATGACCTGTTGAACGCGAGTCCGATCACCGGTAGCGGCGACCGCACGCGCCGCCTGCTCACCTCGAGAAGGAGGCTGCCGTAAAGACGAACGTCAACGCCGGAGCTGAGAACTCGTTGGTCACAGTCCAACTCAATTGCACGACGTAGTCGCAACAGTAGACACCACAACGGGAGGTTCCAGGGCAACACAACCACAATCAGAACTGCAGCGGAGAGCAACAAAGCGTCCCGGCCTCGAAGGTGTTCCTGCTCGTGCAGAACCATCAGACCGCGCCAATCCCTTCCGACCTCATCGACCCAGGTAGGCAATACGATAGAACTCTTCAGCAGACCGACCACTGCAGGACCCAGCACCGGGCTGCGCAGTACGGTAGCCTCATCAACCTTCTCCTTGGGATAGTCCCTGATCTTTCTGGCGACCTGCACGTGAGTGAGCGTTACAACGATCAGCAACAGTGCGGACAGGCCAATCCAGAACACTATCAGCGGGATGTCGAGTTCAGCTAGCGTCCCGCTTCGAGGTAGGATCGCGGTCAAGGGTGCCAAGGAACTGGTTGGTGAAAGAAGCCCGTTGGCGACCGCTCCCGCACCGGCACCGGCGGATTCGGATCCGGCCACGAACGGTAGGATTAATGAAACCATCATCGCGGCTGCCACAATCCATCTGGCGGGACGCCTGGCGAGTCTCAGGCTCCGCTCCAAGGCAACGGCCCCGACAAGGATGAATGCGGTAACCGCTGAAGCGTACAACATCCACGCTGCGATCATTGTTCCAATTCCTTCAGACGTCGTTCCAGATTCTCCTGAATCCGGCGGATTTCGTCGGCCGAGACGTTTTCATCTGACACCAGCCGGTTGATCACCAGTTCGCGCGATCCGTGAAACACCTTATTCACGATTCGCCCCAACGCGGTGTCGGCCGCATCGTCAGGTTCGGTCAGTGGATAGAATCGAAACGCTTTGCCTTCCTGCTCGTGGCGGACGTGCCCCTTTGCCTCGAGGGTTCGCATGATCGTCATCACGGTGGAGTAGGCGATCTCGTCGGGCAGGTCTGCCAGTACCTCGGTCACCGTCGCCGAACCGCGGTTCCAAAGCACCGACATCAAGTCGAGTTCCCGCTTGGTCAGTTGTGCCATGATATTATGTTTTACGCATGTAAAAGAAAAATGTTTCAATTCCGTCTACCACATATGCGTCAGACATGTAACATGTTGTAGGTAATAGCCTTACGAGTGTAAAGAAGACTTCAATACCGCTGAGATACTACGCCTGAAAACTCCACGGCTGGTACGATGTGGTTGGACATCAATCGATGGACGGCGTCGGCTTGAGCACCGACGGCTTCAGCATTCCCGTACCCTGCGGTAGTCACAGCGATCAAGTCCGCGGCTGGGAGGACGAAGATGTGCTGTCCGCCATAGCCGGACGAGTAGAACACATTGTGGCCATGCATCGGCTCCATCCACCATTGGTACCCGTACCTGATGTCCCCAGCGACAGTGGCGTGGGGGCGTGTTGATTCGCTCACCCAGGTCTCTGAGACGATCTGCTCAGCTCCCCATCGACCACCTTGGAGAAACAGCTGTCCGATCTTCGCCATGTCGCGGGAGCGCAGGTACAAGCCGCCGTGCGTGTGCGGCTGGCCATCATTGAAGTACGTCCACTCGGCGTCAGCAATCCTGAGAGGGCCGAAGAGATTGTCTTGGGCGAAAACATCCGCGTGCACTCCCGTCACCTTCCTCAAGATGGCCCCCAGGAGGACCGTGCACCCGCCGTTGTAGTACCATTGGCTACCTGCCGGTAGAACGGCTGGTTTGGCTAAAACGTATTCGACGTAGCTCGGCGCGTAGTGTGCAGCGATGTTGTCATTCTGCATGTCGAGGGTTGGTACAGACACCTCATTCCACTCAAGGCCGACCGTCATTGTGAGCACGTGCTCGAGCGTTATCTGGTCCTTCGCCGGAGTTCTGAAATGTGCGTATTCAGGGAAGAAGTCGAAGAGCGGTGTTTGAAGATCGTCTATGACCCCTCTGTCAAACGCAATGCCGATGAGAGCCGATGTTATGCTCTTGGTGGATGATTGCAGGTGATTCAGGGAATCGTGCGAGTAGTTGTCCAGGTATTCCTCCAACACCAGCTTGCCGTTCCTCACGATCACGATGCTGTGCAAGTACTCGGTCATTTCGTTGTGGACCAGGCCCATCATGCTTCTGATGTCACTGGCGTCGATAGCTTCGCTGCTCAGTGACGATACATTCCAACCATCGCCCAGATGTTCCGGGACGTGATACGCCCATCTGAGCACAACGTTGATCCAGCTCCTGGACTCGGTCCCCTGATCGTCAATGGCTGCGGCGGTGATCAGATGCGTTTCTATTGCAGATCTGCGGGTGTCCCATTCCCAAGCAAACGGCGCGGATGAGTCGATACCCAACGGGAGGCCATCGACGTAGAACCATACGGCCGCGACTGTTCCGTCGTCATCAGATGCGTCTACGCCGATCTCAACCGTATCGCCCTCATCGAAATACGACCACGGAGCGGGCGAAGTGATCGCCACGGACGGAGCTAGGTTGGCGGGCCCAGTCGATCCATCGCAACAACACAGCAACAAGGGAAGAACGTATGCCGACAGGGACGACATTGTCGTGAGGACGGCCGTACCTCTACTGGGACCTGCCAACTGCATACACCGTGACCTTTTCCGCATCATTCTCGTCAACATCCTCGCAAACCACCTTGCCAGCCGGGAGAAACGCCGCGGGATAAGGTGCTCCGGGGGGAAGCGTCCCAACATACTCTCCGGCTTCACTCAGAATGTCAGTCTGAGAAGCCTCACCGGGAGGTGCGTACCGTTTGACCCATATCGTACCGTCAGGTCCGACCCGGAGATCGGCGATCACGGGAATGAACGGGTCATGCCCCACTTGCTCCGCAATGTCCGTAGCATCACAGACACGATTCCCGAACCTCATGCTCTCTCCCACCTCGGCGGTGGCTAGCTCCAGAGTCGCCTCTCGCGCGTACACGTTGCGGCGATAGCTGGCCACGACGCTCCCTCGAGATATCACGTCAACACGGTATTCATGGCCTGCGCTCGCAACCACGGTGCCATCCCGAAGGTCCCAGCGAAGGGACGGCTGGAAGAACGGAGACAGGTCCTGAAGTTGTACCCCGCAGCTTCGCAGAAAGACTGGAGTTGGCCCGGGCTTGATAAGCCTCACGACTTCCAGCGTGTCACCACCCTGCACTGCAACAACTCTTTCCATGACCGTACCAGTTGAGGTACCTGATTCCTGCAGGGCGATTGCGAGGGTCATCGACGAACGGGCGATCCGGCCTCCCATGTAGGGTAACCGCAGGGGTTCGCCGGCCATCAGAGAACCGTCAGGTGCGAAGTTCACCAAGCCGTGCTTGGAGACGTCGTATACCGAAACCCTGCCATCGGGCTCCACAGTGAACGCGATGGGAAGGTCAAACTCCCCTGGACCGTTGCCTTCGCGACCCAAGGTACGCAGGTAGATCCCTGCCGAGTCGAATACCACCACCCGGTGATTGCCCCTGTCCAACACGTAGACGCGGCCTTCCCCATCTGCACCGGCGGAGCGTCTGAAGAAGGAGTGGCTGTCGAGATTTCCATCGCCCAGCGAAAAGACTTCCGTGAAGGTCCAGTTGAGCAGTCTGTCTGGAGCGGTGTTTACCACGATCGTGACTCCGGCGGAATCGACACGTTCCGCCGAACCGGGGCGCGGAGTTTCACCGCAGGCAATCAAGAGCACCGCAAAGCCCGCCCAAAGGGCACGGATTCGCCTTCGCCGCATGACTTCTACACGCTCAAGAACTCGAGACGTATTACTCAACCCGCAACGCGACCAGCGGGTCAACCCTCGTTGCGCGCCTCGTGGGCAGAAGGCAGGCGAGGAAAGCCGCTATCAATAGCATGCCCGATACGCCGACAAACGTCAGCGGATCCGTCGTCGATACGTTGAACAGGATGCTCGACAGGAGGCGGGTCGCCGCAAAAGCCACCCCGAGGCCGACAGTCATCCCGACCACGATCAGAACGAATCCCTCCTTGAGCACCAGGGTGAACACGCTCGGTGGCAAAGCACCCAATGCCATGCGGACACCAATCTCGTGAGTCCGTTGCACGACTGAGTAGGCAAGCATCCCGTAGATACCGACAGCCGCAAGGCCGAGCGCGAGGGCGGCAAACAGACCAAGGAGGACTGTCGGAAAGCGGCGTTCGACCATCGAGCGTTCGAGCGTCTGGTCAAGCGTGGAGAATTGGAAAGTGGCTTCCTGGGTCATTTCCGCCAGGAGATTCCTCACCGGCCCGATCAACACCTCTGGATCGCCGGCGGTTCGTAACGCGAAGCCCATGGTCGGCCAGGTCTGCTGCGTGCAGGGCACGTAGATGGTCGGAGTCGTTTCCACGTCCAGCCTGGAGTCCTTGACGTCTGCCACCACCCCAACGACCTCGAAGAGGACAGGATCTGCGTCGGTGATGTCGACGCGCGGCCTGATCTGTTTCCCGATCACGTCTTCGTCGGGCCAGTAACGGTTTGCCGCGGTCTCATTCACGATCACCACGCCCGGTGCCGCCCGCATATCCGTGCTGCTGAACTGGCGACCGCGCAGCAGCGGTATCTGCAGTGCATCGAAGTAAGTGGGGGTAATCGAGAAATACCTGACCAGCGGAGCTTCGCCACGTTCCGGTTCGGGTCGATCGTCCCGGGCGACTGTCGCCCTGAATCCACCGCTCAACGGCATTGCCGTCCCACCTCCGGCGATCTCGACACCGGGGAGGGCTGCTACACGTTCAACGACCTCGTTGTAGAAGGCTGCACGTTGATTCACCTCCATCTGGGACCACCCAGTCGCCATCCTGAACGTCAAGACGTTCTCGGGGTTGAAGCCCGGATTCACGTTCAACATCTCTCCGAAACTGCGCACCAGCAGTCCGCCACCCACGAGCAACACAAGGGCCATTGCGACCTCGGCGCCAACCAGGAAACGCCGTACACGCTGCTTTCCGGTTCCGGCGGTCGAACGTTGTGCGTCTCTCAGCGCACTCTGGAGATCGTTCCGCGCGCCTCGAAATGCAGGCACCACTCCCACCACCAGACTCGTGAACAGGGAAGCCAGAAGAGCGAATGTCAGTACGCGCCAATCCACACCGATCTCGTCCAGCCTCGGAATGCCCGGCGGAATCAGTGCCACCAGCGACCTGATTGAAGCAAACACCAGCACTATCCCGAGGATCCCACCGGCAAGGCCCAGGATCGTACTCTCCGTGAGAACCTGCCTCATTACACGGCTCCGATCGGCACCTAGTGCCGCCCGAATCCCCATCTCCCGAGTCCGGTCAGCGCCGCGCGCGAGCAGCAGGTTGGTCACGTTCACGCAGGCAATGAGCAGAACCAATCCGACCGCACCAAGCAGTAGCCAAAGCAGTTGTTCGGAATCCGCCGCGACCTGTTGCCGCAGAGCCACGACATTCGCACCGTGTTCCTCATTTGTCTCCGGGAAATCCGCCTCGAGCTGGAGCGCGATCTGCTCCATTTCAGCGTGCGCCATTTCCACGCTCACCTCCGGCGCCAGCCTGCCCAGCACGATCAACCGGGGCCATTCCCTGTGGTAGAACGAAACCCAGTCCAGCGCTGCCGGTGTCCACACCTCTGCATCGGCCACGAACAGCGGGAGGCTGAAGTCCTCGGGCAGGACGCCGACGACGGTGAAAGGTCTCTCATCCAAAGTGACCGTCTGTTCGCCGGAAAACGTCTCGCCAGGGAAATGATTTAGCCAGAACTGGTGGCTCACCATTGCTACGTTTTCAGCCCCCTCCGCGTCGTCCTCAGACATAAACGTCCTGCCGTGCGCGGGAACCACGCCCAGTAGGGGGAACAGACCGTGCGTGGTTCGCGCTGCAACCACCCGTTCCGGGAGTCCCATGCCCGTGACTGTGTGTCGCTCGGGGTGAAAGCCCGCCAGGCTCTCAAACACGAATGTGCGTGTCTGCCATTCCTCGAGATTAGGATAGGAAACCGACCCTTCCATTATTGCCCGAGGCCTGTACGTCTCCCAGGCGACCACAAGGCGTCCGGGATCCTCGAAGGGCAACGGGCGCAACAGCACGCCGTTCAATACGCTGAAGATCGCAGTGTTGGCACCGATGCCGAGGCCCAATGTCAACACGACTATCAGCGCAAAACCCCGTTGCTTCTTCAGTACTCGTAGCGCGTAGCCTACATCTTGTGCCAGGATGGACATGAGGGAGTCTCGTCGGCTGGGAGTCATCTTCGATTTGAATTCGCACGAGCAGCGTTTGCTTTTCGTCCGGCGTCGAAGCCGGTCCATTCCGTAAACCGAACTCAGCTGAATGGCCTTGTGCCAATACCATCGCCAAGCACTTGCCCTCGAGACGGCAGCGACCTCCTGATACTCCTCGAACAGGTCACCTAGAAGGCCCTCGCTGAACTTGGGATCACGTAAAGAGAGACGCAGAGCGAGTTGAGCGAGTTTTGGCGGCGTCGGCTGGTGGTGTGGTTCCCGGATCACGAATCCTCCAGCACCGCTTCAAGGCCGCCCCACAGGTTCTGAAGTGCCTTGCGGGAGTCCCGCAAAGCCGTGACGCCGCCCGGAGTCACGTGAAAATACCGCTTCGCCCGTCCACCCCTTCCGGGTGTTGGGTCACCAAGCTCCGAAGACAGCAGACCCTTTTTCTCGAGTCGGTCAAGCGTGATGTACGCCGCTCCGTGAGAGACCTTCCGACCTGTGCGCCCCTCAAGTTCCTGTCGGATCGTCAGGCCGTACGCACCTTCACCAAGGTGGAGGATGGCCAGCAGGACCATCTGCTCGAACTCCCCCAGGTATTTCGTGTCACCCATTGCTACAATGTAGTATAAATGTCGAAATATGCAACGGGACGTGAGGATCGTCCGACACTAACGAGGAAATCGGGAGACTGTAAGTCGGTGCCCTCTGCAACCAGACACCGACGTGATTGAAGACACTACCGAATAACGCTCCTACCGGAGTGTGTTTCTCAGGTGTAATCGACAGCGGTGCGGGTGTCCCCCACCGTCTACCATGTGATGTTGAACTCAGGAATGAACCCATCCCGACTCAGAGCTTTCATGCTGAGCGTAGACAGTGGCGGAGAAGACCTCACGCAAGCCCGTCAGTCTTTCGAGGCGTTTGACCTGCTACTGTTCCATGAGGCTATCGATGTTCCGGCCGAAGCAATCGATATCGAAGACGCCATCAGGGTGATTGAGGACTACAAGCCGCTCGTCGTACACCGTGCTTAGCTCTTGGAGGTGTTTGTTTGCGAGGCGACAGAGCGGTGAAGATTGAGGCGTGAAGGGTCTGTGGACACTGGCCGATTAGGCACTTATGTTTTGTCAGCTTTTATGCGTTTCCCCCAACCAACGCAACGCAAAACGCGCAATTTCATTACAGAATCAAAACCGGCCAAACTCAACAGGTCAAGAAGTAGCTAGTGGTTTTTGGTTTGAATTAACCGTTGGACAGGATTCGCAACTCATACATGGCCTCCAGCTTCTCATACAGCTTCCATGCATAAGAGTTGTGTATTTGTATGATGCAAAGGAAGTGAGTTCTGTGGTTTTTTTTGTTTCGTTCAAGATTTGCAGAAGGAGGACAAGACAATGCCTTTGCAGAAGAAAGACAAGACAAAGCTCATGAACTACAGTGTGTGTGGTACAATTGTACCAAATGATGGCCTTACACGATTGAAAGTCACTGGGAATGCCTTTATAGACAGTACATTGAGAATGTGGGGAGGTTCAAGCACAACGCCTCCAGAACCTGCACCATCGCAACTTGAAGACCTGCAATACAGCTATTTCATCTCTCATTATGAGCTTGCGGTTTATTCGTTTGCAGATCCAAACCTATCCTCCCCAAACATGGTGTATCACTTTTCCGGTTCTGCAGGCAGTTTGTACATGGAGAGACTGCAGGTTGGACACATGGGCGACTTGATGTGGTTTCTGTCGAATGGCTCTGGTAACTGGGCTGAGTGGATTGGTGAAGGTTTCCGTTTCTACAAGGACGACCTTACAGAATATGATTTATATAATGAACT
>JBDGYW010000023.1:0-20636 GCA_039588935.1 Gemmatimonadota bacterium
GAGTAGCTTCCCGCACTGCCGCAACACATCTCCGCGTCTGCGTGCGTAACATGCTCTAGGCCGGGCACCGCATTCAGCAGGGCGAGCGGAGCATCGGAGATGCCCTGCGCATGCAGCAAGTGGCACGGCGGGTCGTATGCGACACGAAGCCGCACCGGCTTGCCGGGCCGGGGTCCTCCTTCCGCCAGCAGTTCCGTCACATCCCGCACTCGGGTTGCCAGGGCCACTGCTTCCTGCTCCAACGGATCTCCGGCAAGCAGCTTCCCGTATTCCTTGAGCATCGCACCGCATCCCGCGCTATTGACCGCGATGATGCAGTCAGGGTCTTCAGCGAACGCCGCGACATTTTGCCGGGCCAGTTCGATCGCTCGCGTTCTTTGTCCGGCGTGAGTGTGCAAGGCTCCGCAGCATACCTGTCCAGAAATACTCGAAAGGCTGAATCCGTTCGCAGACAGAGTTCGTTCGGTGGCTGCATGCACGTGTGATAGCAACCCCGACATGACGCATCCCTCAAACAGAGCAACGGGAGGCGCGGCTTCTTTTGGAGTATGCAGGATCGCGTTTGACAGAGTCTCTAGGCTCGTTCCCCGTTCACCGCCACCCTCATAGGACCATGGACGCGTAGCGGAGAGCATGCCGAATAGGAATCCGAGCTGGGACTTGCCGGAGAACGCCGGAGCAAGCGGTCGGATTAGGCGTGCCGCGAGGAGCAGGGGCTTGCGCACTAACGCCTCCGACATGACTGCGTTCAATACGCGTGCGACGAGCGGTGTAGGGCGTACCTCGGCAAGCAGTTCACGCGCTTTCTCGAGCGCGCCTCCATACTCGACTCCTGAAGGACACACAGGCTCGCATGCCCGACACCCAAGGCAACGGTCAAGATGAGCCGCCAGTTCGGGCTCGGCAATGTTCAGCGTGCCTCGCGCGACGCTCCTAATCAGCAGTATGCGCCCGCGTGGGCTGTCGCCCTCAACCTGGGTCTCGTGGTACGTCGGACAGTTCTGCAGACAGAATCCGCAGTGTACGCAGGGATCGAGACCTCGGAAGGCGTTGGACGTCACTTTGTGGCACCCAGTGGAACAACAAACAAGCCCCGTTCGTCGAATACGGTCCGCAACGATGCAACGAGACCGCCCACTCCAACGCGGTATGCTCCGTAGTGCCCCACAACTCTGCACACCTCCCACGGTGCGCGTTCCAACGTGACCGGCCACTCGTGGTTGGCAGCGCGTCTCCGGAGGTTCTGAAGCTGCGCACTGGTTGCATTACAGCTCCAGCGAGTAACTCCGGCGAGGACGCTCACTGACGCCTTGGCGCCGCTCTCATCGTGCAGCTCGGCGCTCAAAAGATCGAGCGCCTGTCCCAGCTCTGATGGTAGCGAGCCCAACCGTACCGTCGTCGATGGCCCCGCCGCTTCAGCCAACGTAGATGACCAGAACTGAGCGGCCAGATCGCCATCCAGAACGTCGAACTCGAATTGCGACACGGCGCCAGTGATGTTTGTCCGATCCGCCCGTACTGCTGCCTCAGATCCGACCACGCGGACCGCAAGGGCCCACCCGTCCGGACCTCCGGTGTCGTGTGAGATTAGTTCCATAGCGGCCGGCGTCACGCCGGACGAAAGAATTGCTCTAGCACCTTCGAGCAAGGTGTCTCGTGCCGCATTTGCGACCAGGGTCACGTCCGCGAGTGGCAGTGCGTTCAGCCGAATATGAGCGGATGTGATCAGTCCAAAGGCCCCAAAGCTTCCCACTAGGAGACTCTTGAGATCGAATCCCGCAACGTTCTTCACGACTCTCCCACCGACACGCACGATCCGACCGTCGCCGGTTATGAGCGTCAGGCCAAGAATCCGGCTCCGCACTGCACCGTAACCGGTCCTCAGCGGTCCGGCGGTTCCGGTTGCCAAAATGGAGCCCAACGAACGACTGGCCCCGGGCGGGTCGAGTGCAATCCATGTGCCTTGGTTCGCCGCGGTGGCTTGGAGATCGCCAAGTTGTGTACCCACACGGGCGGTCATGACCAGGTCGGCGGGGCTCAGGTCAAAGATTCCCACCAGGCGTCGCGTGGAAACAGCTAGGTCGGCGGGAGCGTCGGGTTGTATCCAGCCGCCTCCGCCGCAGAGTCGAACCGACCAGCCCGCGTCGTGGGCCGCCGCGAGAAGCAGAGCACACTCTTCCTCTGATCGAGGTGCCACTTCGACAGATCCGTGCGCACCGATGTCGAGCACACCATCGGTGCCGATGATGGAACGAACGCGCTGTTCAATCACAGCTATGTTCCTTCGAGTCCGGCAGGGACCGCCTTCCCTGGGTTGGCGTGCTCGTCGGGGTCGAAGACGTGCCGCACCGCTCGGAGGACACCCAGAGTAGATGCGTCGAACACCAGCGGCATGAGGTGAAGCTTCTCTGTACCTACGCCGTGCTCTCCCGAGATGGTCCCGCCGGCGTCTATGCAGGCTTGCATTATCTCCGCTGACGCTTGCTCCACCCGCTCAGCGTGCCCGTGATCGCTACTGTCCAGGTTGATGTTCGGATGCAGATTGCCGTCACCTGCGTGGAAGACGTTGCAGATCGACAGATCGTACTTCTCGGCTATGGTGTCTACATGCTCGAGAATGTCGGGCAGAGCCGATCTTGGCACAACCGCGTCTTGGATCCTGAGGTCGGGGCTAATCCTGCCCATTGCGCCGAACGCCTTCTTTCTGCCCTGCCACAGCCGAGCGCGCTGTTCGGGGTCGGATCCGGATTGCACGTCTTTGGCCCCCGACCTGCGCAAGATCGCTTCGACCCGTCGAGTGTCGTCGACCACTGGTTCCTCATCGAGGCCGTCAATCTCGACTATGAGCACTGCGGCAGCGTCTTTCGGGTAACCCGCGCTGTAAGACGACGCCTCCACTGCGGCAATACAGTTCCTGTCCATCATTTCGAGAGCTGCCGGAACGATTCCGGACGCGATCACATCCGTAACGGCCTGACCTGCTACGCGCATCGACGGGAATACCGCCAAGACGGTTCGCACGACCGTGGAACTCGGTGTGAGTCGAACTGTTATGCGGGTAGCGACTCCAAACGCGCCCTCACTGCCGACGAACAAACCGACTAGATCGGGGCCCCACGGCTCACCGCTTGGCGCACCCAGGGTCACGACTTCACCGGTCGGCAGAACAACCTCGATCGACAGCACGTGATCGGTAGTAACGCCGTACTTCAGGCAATGGGGACCGCCGGCATTTTCGGCAACGTTGCCGCCGATTGTGCAGACAGCCTGGCTGGCGGGGTCGGGAGCGTAGTGAAGGCCATGCTTCTCCGCCTCGGCCGTCAGTTGAACGTTGACGACTCCCGGTTCGACTACAGCAAGCCGGTTCACCGGATCGATTGCGAGAATCCGGTTGAGGCGAGTCAAAACCAGAAGCACCGAATTGCCCGCTGCCAGCGCGCCACCTGAAAGGCCGGTACCGGCTCCCCTCGCGACGACAGGCATGCCATTGCAGGACAGCACCTTCATTATGCCAACAACCTCATCCCGTGTACCCGGCAGCACTACTGCGCCGGGGTGCGAATGGTGGGTTGGCAGGCCGTCGCTCGCGTATGTCTCGAGGTTTGCGCGACCCGACAATACCCACTTCTTCCCAACTACCGCTCTCAACTCGTCGAGCACCTGAGCATTCATCGTCATGGTTGGAGAATAATGGTCGGTAGGTCGGTAGGTCGGTAGGGTGGTTTGGTTGCCGGAGATTGCTTGCTCGGTGTCAATCCGCGGTCGAGCTTGAGCCTGGCGCCAACCTCCGCTGGCGGAAAACAAAAGGGCCCGGGGTACGCCCCGAGCCCGTGCATGTTGATACCACCAGTCCGCCTGTCTACGCTGCCCTCCAGAAACCCTGTAGCACCTCGCCTTCAGGGCTCTGACGGAGCTTTTCGAACGCGCGTTCCCGAATCTGTCGGATGCGCTCCCGTGTTACACCCATCATCGAGCCGATTCGCTCGAGCGTCATGCTTTCGGAGCCTTCCTCGAGGCCGTAATAGAGACGGAGGATCTTGCTTTCACGTGTGGTGAGGTACTTCTCGAATACTCTGTCGATGAATTCACGCATGAGGCCGAAGTCAGTGTGGTCTTCGATCTCCGTTCCTTCCTGACCGGCGAATCTCTCTCCTAGTGTCGCGGCGTCCTTGTCAGTGCGATCCATCGGAGCGTCCAAGGACACCTCGCTGGCGGTCATGCGCCGAGCCCTCCGAACACTCGTGACCGACTCGTCGAGCGCCGAGGCGATCTCTTTGTCCGTGGGCTCACGCCCAAGCTCTTGGGAGAGGTAAGTCTCAGTTCTCGAAAGTCGGATGAGATGACTGTTCTGATTGAGTGGGATTCGCACGCTCCGCGTTTGCTCGGCCAGTGCTTTGAGAACCGCCTGGCGAACCCACCATACCGCGTAGGAAATGAACTTCACGCCCTGGTCGGGGTCGAACTTCCGCACCGCCTTCAACAACCCCTCGTTGCCTATGGCAACCAACTCCGACAGGTCGAGTCCGTGGCCCTGGTACTTCTTCACGTAAGAGATCACAAACCGCAGGTTCGCGGTTACCAGTTGCTCGGCCGCCCTTTTGTCACCGTTGCGGGCGAGGCAGGCAAGCCGGCACTCCTCGGCTCGGTCCTTGATGAGCGGGAGCTTCTGAATGTCTTTCAGGTACTGGTCAAATGCTGAGGATGAAGGAGTGCGAAAGAATGCTTCTGACTTCCTCGTACAGAGCTGGCTCATGCACGCTCCCACTTTGAAGTCCGGTCACGCGGATGATGCGAGCAAGAAGAGGGTGCTCGCCAAAATGACCGCTCAACAGAGGGGCGAATATAGGAATTGCCGAGTCGTGAGTCAAGCAAAATAATGTTTTCCACATCACAAAATATTGTCGTTAATGGAGTTCGGCTTTTTGTCCACCAGCGCGTTTAGGATGTTGAAAACAATTCGCGTGGACAAAACGCCTAAGTTGTTGTGTTATATTGGTTTATGGTGTGGTGGTTGTGGGGATAATGTTGGCAAGCCGTTGCGGGGCATGCAGTTACGTGATGTGCGAAAGCGCCTCGAATATTGCATCGGTTCGCACTCTATGGGTCCACTCTCCTGCCGGCCCCTCGCTCACCCTTCCGATCTGCTTGAGAAGTGTGAAACGGATGTCTCCGAGTCGGACTTTCTTGTCCTTCTCCATCACCTCCATCAAAGACTCACAAGACAAGCCACGCGGTGCCCGGGTTGGAAGCATCAGGGCCTCAACAGCAGCATGAAGCGTTGCGGAGACGGATCTTTCGGTGATCCCCGCACGAACACCTAGCTCAGACTCGGCAAGCATGCCGATTGCCACTGCTTCTCCGTGGAGCAACTCGAAATCCGCTGCCGCCTCCAGCGCGTGACCCACGGTATGTCCGAAATTGAGGATCGCCCGTTTTCCCTGCTCGGTCTCGTCCTCCGACACGATTTGCGACTTGATTTCAATGCTGCGGCACACCACTCCAAGAAGGGTCTCTACATCGTGCCTTAGAATGGCATCTCGATTCGAGACAATCCAATCGAGATAGCCCGCGTCGGCGATTGCACCGTGCTTGATAGCCTCTGCGGCTCCGGCGGAGATATGCTGGTCAGGTAGCGTCACCAGCGTCGAGCCGTCGACCACGACAAGGTTCGGTTGGTGAAATGCGCCGACCAGGTTTTTTCCGTGGACTGTGTCAACACCTGTCTTCCCACCGATAGAACTGTCAATCATAGCAAGCAGTGACGTAGGAACCTGTACGCACGGAATACCACGGAGAAACGTGGATGCGACGAAACCGGCGAGGTCCCCGGTCACACCCCCGCCAATAGCCACAACTACGGAGTCGCGCCCGAAGCCGGCCTGTAGCATCTGGTCTGTGAGAGCTGCCCAGGTCTCTCGGGTCTTGCTGTGCTCTCCCGGCGAGAACGAAAATAGGTCGCAACGCGGATTCCCACCAAGGGCCGTTAGAACATCGCGAGCGTAGAGAGACTCTACGTTCGAATCAGCTATGAGAGCATACCGGTGCGCGGGGGCGTATTGCCGTAAGATCCGGGACAGGTCCGGCAACAGCCCCTGTCCGACCAGGATCTCATAAGAGCCGCTACCGGTGGCAACCGGCATGGTCGTCGTATTTATAAACTCACCTCTCCAGCAATTATGGTGATTGCCTTTCCACCGACCCTAACCTCGGTTATTTCCTTGGACTCGCTCACGGAAATCTCAACGTCAATGCGGCTTGGCCGTTCAATCTCCAAGCCCTGTTCGACTGCAATTGTCGCGACCCCGCCCACAGGTTCGACAATTCCGTACCTAACGAGATATGCGCCCAGAGCACCGGCCGCGCTGCCGGTGGCCGGATCCTCCGGCACGCCGATACCCGGCGCGAACATCCGGCAATGCACCGTCGCGCTTGGATCGACAGTCTCGAGGGAATAACACATTGCGCAATCGGAACCGACCTCTCGCACCAACTGAGTGAGTTCAGCTCCCGATCCACCGCTTGGAAGTGCCTGCAAGTCTGCCAAAGAACGGAACGGGATCATAAGTTGTGGGAGGGCTGTGTTCACGACCTGTGGTTCCGGATCTGGGAGCACGGCTCCGTCCACAGCCCCCAAGGTCGCTGCCAATAGTGTTGTATCGTCGATGCTCCCGCCGAAATGAGGGAGGGTCTGAACCATCACAACCCTCTCGGGAGCACCGGCCTTCGTGTGGATATCGACAGGAAGAATGCCGGCTCCAACTTCTTGCGTGATCCGGGTGATCCCTTCGTCAGGCAAATCGAGTTGGCCCAGCTCCGCCAGCAGCCACCAAGTGCCGATAGTTGGGTGCCCCGCAAGCGGAACCTCCGCGGCGGGCGTAAAGATGCGTACCTTTCTGGTGGCCTCTGTTGATGGGAATACGAATGTCGTTTCGGAGAGGTTCATCTCTCGAGCCACTGCCTGCATCGTGTTTGTGCCTAGTCCCGTCCCGTCTGGAAACACAGCTAGCGGATTGCCGCCGAGCGGTACGTCGGTGAACACATCGAGCTGGCAAAACTGGTATTGTGGCATTTCTCACCATTCACTATCGGATATGCCCGCATCATGATTCGCAAGGCGAGCAAGTGTAAACAACAGGTCGGACAGTCGATTCAAGTATGGGAGCACCAGATCAGGGACGGTTTCTTCGCCGCGAAGCGTGACAAAGCTTCGCTCGGCTCTTCGACACGCGGTTCTGGCCAGATGGAGCATGGACGCCTTCTCAGAACCGCCAGGGAGCACGAACGTATCGAGAGGGAGCATGGTCTCCGTAGCAACATCGATCGCACGCTCCAACGCGGAGACACGTGCCTCGTCAAGGGTCAACCTGACTTCTTGCGGTGCCTCTTCGTCGTAGTTGGCGGTCGCGAGCATGGAGCCGATTGTGAAAAGGTCTCGTTGGATTTCCTCTAACAAATCGAGCTTGAAGTCCGGCGGCGTTACGGCTGCTGCGACACCGATCGTCGCATTAAGTTCGTCCACATCGCCATACGCCGTAACGCGCGGGTGGTCCTTTGGCACGCGCCCACCGCGCAGCAGCGAAGTTGTCCCCAGATCGCCCTTTTTGGTGTATATCCTCATTACGAGGTCCAAGGTATGGCGTTTGTGGGTGGCGCGGTAGGGTGGTGTAAAGAAATCGAAACTCTACCGTCTGGCGCTGGATTCACTATCATGTGTGGTCTCGGAAGGAGCCGAAGACACGCAGATGAACCGTTTGTGGGCATTTCTTGGCCGAGTTTTGGCCTGCCTAGCGCTGTGTGGTATGCAAGCAGCGTTGCCGGGGGAGGTGCGTGCTCAGGATGAATACCTGCGCGGCCCCGTAGTGCGCAGCCTCTCTTTTTCGGGCAACCATGCAATCGATGATCTGACGCTCAGGATCTCGATCGGTACGTCACAGTCGTCGTCGTTTGCCCGGTGGGGGATCTTCAGGTGGCTCGGCTTGGGTGAAAAGCGCTACTTCGACGAGACGGAGTTCAGGCGGGACAGCGCGCGAATCGTGCTCCTCTATAAGAGGAGCGGGTACCGAGAAGTCGAAGTCGGTATGGACGCCCGCTACTCGGGCGACGATGTACATCTCCGCTTTTTCATCGATGAAGGTGAGCCAGTACGGGTCACGGCGATGGAAATCTCCGGGCTTGCCGACATAGCCGATGAATCGGCCATTCTCGGCCGGCTGCCGCTGCGGCTTGGTGACCCGTTCAACCTCCTCTTGTTTCAGGCCACGCAGGATAGTATCGGAGCGTACGTCAGAAATCGCGGTTATCCGTTCGCCGAGATCTATCCGAACTTCAACGCGGACACAGTGCAACGCTCAGCGACGTTGAGATACTTGGTGGATCCGGGTCCGCGCGCGCGGGTCGCGGCAGTTGATGTCTTTGGCGCCCGAGATATCGACGAGGACGTGATCCGCAGTGCCATGTCCCTACGGGAGGGCGATTGGTACAGCGAGCGCGACATCTACAGAAGTCAGATCGATCTCTACCGGATGAACATGTTCAATCTCGTGCATGTGGGGCTGGCAGACACCACTGACCTCACGTCGCCGGATACGATGGTGGCTGTGCAGGTCAATGTTGCGGAAGCAGCGTTGCGCCAGATTCGGTTTGGCCCTGGATATGGAACCATCGACTGCTTTCGTGTGCTTGGGGCGTGGACCGCCTATGACTTTCTCGGAGGTGGCAGAACGTTTGACGTATCTGCGCGGCTATCGAAGCTCGGCGCCACAGAGGCAGGCATGCAAAACAACCTGTGCCGCGCGTTGCAAAACGAGCCGTCCGAACGACGGAGTCCCAACTACAGCGTCACAGCCAGCCTGATGGAGCCGTTCATATTCTCCCGAAACATGAGTGCTGCGCTTTCGTTCACAGCGGAGCGTTATAGCGAAATTCAGGCATTTCTGCGGCGGTCGATAGGTGGTGAGGTGTCTTTGACTTGGAGAACACCCTTCGACGTACCGGTGACGATGTCATACGGGCTTTCGCGAGCCAAGACAGAGGCGCACGACGCGATCTTTTGTTTCTTCCTGAACGTGTGTCGCCCCGAGGACACGCAGGTCTACAAGGACTGGCTGCTCCGTTCTGAGGTGGGGCTGAGGTTCTCCTGGGATCGGGCTGATTCGCCGCTCGACCCGACACGCGGATTCAGGTTGACTGGAGATCTGCGCCACGCATCCAGATCTCTCGGCTCCGACTCATTGGTGCAGTTCACCAGAGGTACGGTCGAATTCGCATCGTACCATCGGGTCGCTCGACGCGGCGTGTTTTCCTGGAGGGTGAGAGTGGCGGCAGTCGGATCGCCACAATTGGACGGTCCTGACGGCATTCCATATCGGTTCTTGACTCCGGACGATCGGCTTTACGGAGGCGGACCCAACAGCCTGAGAGGATACAGCCACAATGAGTTGGGTCCGATCGTGAGGGTTGTCGACACAGTGTTCGCCGCTGTCGATTCTACCGTCGTCGATGCGCTCTCCCGCGACGATGTCTCCGACTTTCCGATCCGACGTTCGGCGACGGGCGGTGACCGCCTAGCTTTTGCAAATGCTGAATACCGGTTTCCACTGCCTGTGTTTTCCGGCCGCGTCTACGGTGCCGTCTTTGTCGATGCCGGCATGGTTTACGAGAGTGCGACGAGCAACGCAACCATATTCGACGTTGTCGATGAACACCTCCGGGTGACCCCTGGATTTGGTTTTCGCGTGGCGTCGCCGCTGGGGCCAATGAGGCTTGATGTCGGGTACAATCCCTACCCACCTCAGGCAAGTCCCCAGTGGTACAGCGAGATTCTGGAGCAGACCGCAGATGCTGACCGATATTCCCTTCGCCCGCTGGAATTATTGAGCGGCATCGCCCCCGAGCGCCGATTTTTCGATCGATTTAGACTCCATTTCTCTGTAGGGCAAGCATTTTGATGCACAGACGGCTGATCGGTGGTCTCGCGTTGGCGGGAAGTTGGCTTCTCGCGACTGCGGCTGGGATTTCTGTGGCGGGATTGCAGACCGAGAGTGGGCGCTCGGTGCTATCACGCGCGATTCTCGACGTTGCCAACAACGCGATCAACGGCTCGGTAACGGCCAGCGCGATCGGCGGGTCCTTTCTCGCAGGCCTGCGCCTCATGGACGTCAGGGTACTTGGCGATGATGGGGTTCTCTTCGCCGATATTCCGGAAGTCCAAGTGGGCTATGGACTACGTGACTTGCTCGGTGGACGAGTCGTACTTGGCAAGCTCAGGTTGACGTCACCGCGCATAGACCTGGTCCAGCCGCGCGGCCGACCGATGAATGTGGAGGAGATATTCGGATCTGGTGGCGGCGGTGACGAAGATCCAGACAGCGCTGTCACGAGTACTGGGCATGGCTCGCTGATTGCATTCAGGGATGTGGAAATCACTGATGCCGAAATCACAATCCGTACTCCAGTGGACTCGAATCGTGCTAGTGGCCGTGACGTGGAAGATGGAGTTGGGGGACTCATGTGGGTGCGTCGGTTCTCCAACTTCAATGCCGCGCTGCCATATGTTAGGATCAGCTCTCCCGACCCTGACGAAAAGGGTGTTCGGTTCGACGTGGCTTCCATCAACGCTTTGATATCGCACCCGGCGATCGAGTTGATCGGCGCCCGGGGTACGGTGGAGGTTCGTAACGACTCCGTGTTGCTGGATCTTGCCGAAGTCAACTTGCCGGCATCAACGGCCGCAGTGTACGGTGCGATCGACCTGCACGGCGAAGGGGAACAATACGATCTGGACGTGAGGGCCCACGGAGTCGCCACCGACCAGATACGGAGCCTCGTTGACGAGTTGCCCGCTGGCATGTCCGGCAGCGGGAGGTTCCTCGTCCGCTCACTTCCAAACGCGGTCGAGTTTTCCGGCTCCGATGTGACCTTTGACGGTCTGGGCGGGGGTGGGTCCGCGTCCGGGAATCTCTCGATGCTGGTTGGTCCGGGGCCAGACTGGGCGTTTCGCAATACGGGGCTGGACCTCGACAACCTCGATCTGGAGTATGTGAGAGCCTTCTTCGACACGCTTCCGGTCGCGGGCCGAGTGACCGGGCGCTTCGAAGCCGATGGTCCGAGAGAAGCGATGGACCTCGGCCTCGACATAGTGTTGCGCGACTCTCTGCTTCCGGAATGGCCGATCTCTGTGATTGACGCGCGCGGCATCGTGTCCTTGGGTGTGCCGGGCGACTTGGTATTCCGTGACTATGCGATTTTGCACGCCGATTTCGACCTCGCCACGGTGCAGCGCATTCTGACAGACGTTGAACTCGATGGACGCCTGAGTGGATCGGGCGTAATGAACGGGCCATGGTTGGAACTCGAATTCGACGGTGACCTGACACATTTCGACAATCCTGTTTTCGTGACCGAGGCGAGCGGTGTCGTTCGCATTGACGCCCGCGGAGACACGCTCGGCGTATGGTCTGACCTGATGTTCGAGTCACTCGACCTGGACGGGATACGAACGAGTTACCCCAGCATTCGTATTGGTGGAACGTTCTCAGGGCGTATCGTCACAGATGGATATTTGGATTCGCTCTTCGTGGATGCTGATGTGGCTGGGCCGAGCGGTGCTGTCTTCCTCGAGGGGTACGTGTCACCGCTCTCAGTGCGCCGCGCCGCGTACGAGATGGACCTCAGGGTGTCCCGCCTCAATCTGGCCGCGTTGCACCCGCGACTGCCGGAGACAGTTCTGTTCGGGCGCAGCCAAGGAACCTGGGTGGACGACAGCCTGCAGGGCATGGCGGCCCAGATGCGCACGGCACTCCGCGAGTCTTCGTTGGAAGGAGTATCGCTGGACAGCGTGTCTTGGGAACTAGCCGTGCGAGATAGCACGCTCGTGTTTGAATCCTTGAGAGCATCGGGCAGAGGCGTTGACGTCTACGCCGATGGGGGCTTGGGAATTGGCGCAGCTCAGGACAGCACCATCTCCGGCTCCTTCAAGACAGACTCCCTGGGGGTGCTCGAGCCGTTTCTCGCGAGGCTGGTTGGCGCTCTTCCTGATGAGCGCGTTTTGGGAGCGCGGCGCCCGTCGGGTTCAGTGCATGCGTATCTAGAGGTGCTTGGCTCGACTGCCGACTATCGAGCGACCGTGGATGTCACGGGACGCCGCGTAGACCGGGGTTCTGTCTTTGCCGATAGCATCTACGCAAGAGGTACCTGGACCAGCGCCACTCGGGAGGTACAGCTCGAGACATCGTTGGGTTCACTCGAGTTGGGGCGCTGGGCATTCGCTGACATGGAAGTCGTTCTTGGTGGGACGACCGATTCACTCGAGTGGTATGCGCGTACCAGGTTCGGTGCGGACGGCTGGGGCGCCGCGATTGCAGCGGGACATTTGGCTGCGAGCTATGGAAAGTGGACCGTGCCGATCGACTCGATGGCGCTTCAGCTGGAGAGCGGTCAATGGTTCGTTGACCTGCCGGCCGCCTTCGAGTTCTCTGAGAGTGGGATCGATTTCTTGAACAACACTGTCAGACGTCGTGGCGCCGCCGGTAGGGTCACACTAGATGGGCGGATTCCGTTTGAAGGCGCCGGTTCGTTGGCGGCCTCGATCGAAGCCCTTCCAGCCGAGGATCTCTGGATGCTGCTCCAAAGGGAATACCGGGATGTGAGGGGAGATGTGGATGGCAACTTTAGCCTGTACGGTACCGCCCAAGAGCCGACAATGACCCTTTACGTCGGACTCCGTCAGGGCATATTCGGCGATTTTCAGGCACCACAGGTGTTGGGGGAATTCCATTACGAAAACCGGCGTGTGGATGGAGAGGTGAGGTTGCTGCGTACGGGCGAGGAGATTCTCAACGTGGATGTCGAGCTGCCTGTCGACTTGGCGCTGACCGACGTCGAGACCAGACGCTTGCCCGGCGAGATTTCGATCCGCGCCGCGGCTGATGGAGTCGACCTCTCATTCATGGATGCAGTGAACCCGCTGATTCGAGAGACAGGTGGATTGCTTTTCGCAGATGTCGGGATTACCGGCACGTGGGAGCACCCTGAACTTGCGGGTCATCTCTCGATCGAGGACGGAACTGTCCTCTATCCGGCACTGGGTGTTCGGCACGAACATCTGAACGGCTCATTCCTAATGTCTGGTGACACCATTCGTATCGATAGCCTGCTGGTAGAGAGCGGTGACGGCACCGCCGAGGTGTTGGGCTTCATGCGTTTAGAAGAGCTCACGAAGCCTGACTTGAGCGTGCAGATTGAGGTGGAGGAATTCCATGGTGTGAGTGTCCGTGACTTCATATTCGTAACCGCGTCAGGCACAGCCGAACTCAACGGTCCGTTGTTCGGGGCGACATTGACTGGGGAGGGGACGGTGACGCATGGAATTCTCTATTTTTCGGACCTGATTGAGAAGGAGATCATCGATATCGAGGACACCCTGCTCGCGATGGAGGGTTTGGTCGATCCGACACTCATCCGACAACAAGGGCTCGGCGTAGAATTCGAGAATAGATTCCTTGACAGCCTACGGGTCGACAGCCTGCGTCTCCAGATGGCATCGGATGTGTGGCTACGGTCGAGCGAGGCAAACATCCAGTTGCTCGGCGCGATCATGATCAACAAGGAACTTGACGAATACCGATTCAACGGGACACTTCAGACTCCGCGCGGCAATTACGAGCTGTCTCCAGGTCCGTCGTTGGTGCAACTCTTGGCCACTCGGGACTTCGACGTGACTCGCGGCGAGGTGACCTACTTCGGCACGCCGGATCTGAATGCCGCCCTAGATATCGAGGCAAGGCACCGGGTCAGAAGTGTCCGCGGTGACGACATCATGGTCTTCGTCCACATCGGCGGCACTCTCTATGAACCGGAATTGAACTTCTCGAGTGACATTCTCCCACCGATTCCAGGACCGGAGATCCTCTCGTATCTCTTTCTTGGCGCCCCGAGCTTCCACGCACTCGCGGGAGGCAGTGGGGCAGAAAACGGTCGGCTCGTGCAGCAGGGCCTGACGCAGTTCCTTGGTGCCGTGTCAGGTCAGCTCGAGAATCTCGCGATTTCCGACCTCAGCATTCCGCTAGACTACCTTCAGATCAGGCCGCAGATGGGAAACACGGGGCAACTCACCGCCGAGATAGCGGCTGGGAAAAGACTCGGCGACAAGTGGTTTCTCACTGTAAGCCCGCGGTTGTGTGCGCGCGCGCACAATGAAGCACTATACGAGATGGTTGGTGCGAGCGTGGAATATCGCCTCAGCCGTGATTTGCTCTTCTCGTTGAGTGGCGATCCTGTGCGTAGTTGTGCTGTTGCTCGGTCTCACGCCTTGCGTCTGAAGTACCAGCTCGGTGCCGACATCTTCTGGGAAAAGCGTTACTGATGCAAAGCGTTCTTCTGATTCACAATCCTGTTGCTGCACGCACGAGTGTTGCGGTTCTCGAGTCCATCAAGAGCGTGTTTGATTCAGCTGGCTGGCAGACAGCCGTTGCCGATACGAGCCATGTCGGGGACGCGGAGTGTCTGGCGCGGAGGGGCGTTTCCGCGGGGGTGGATGTTGTTGCTGTGTACGGGGGTGATGGAACGACGATACAGGCCGTTGGTGGGATGATGGGCAGCGGGACGAAACTGGGTTTGCTTCCAGGTGGCACGGGCAACCTGCTTGCGGGGAACCTTCGCTTGCCCCGCAACCCGGTGAAGGCTGCGGAGATAATCGTCAGTGGTGTGCCGATGCCGATCGACCTCGGCCGCCTCACCTGTGGCGGCTCTGTGCGGTACTTTTCGGTAGGATGCGGTGCGGGCTTCGATGCCGAGATCATGACCGGAACGACTGAGGCTGCAAAACGCCGGTTCGGTATGGCAGCCTACGTTGCCAAGACGTTGGAGGTGCTGGGAAGACTCGAGGCTGCTCGGCACCGCATAACAATCGACGGCCATACTCGCGAGGTAGATGTAACTTCGGTCTTGGTGGTGAACTGTGGTGAGATCATCCCGCCGATCCTGAAACTCAAGAAGGACATTTCGTTGAGAGACGGGCTTCTGGACGTGATCTTGTTCAGCCCAACGGGATACATGGAGAGCTTGGGTGTGTTTTGGCAGATGGTGAGTGGTCGCACAAATGGTCAGGGACGGATACAGTATGCGCAGGGCCAGGTCGTGGAGGTCGAAACCGACCGACCGCAGCCGGTCGAGATGGATGGTGAGGAAGCCGGGAAGACGCCGTTCACCGCGGAGGTGATTCCGAACGGAATTGAGGTTTATCTCCCCCGCTAGAGTGGTATTCTTCAAATAGGGCTCGCGATAGGCAATCCCAGGAGGCACCGATGCCCGAAGAAATGGAACGCATCAAATGCCGCTATTGCGGCAACGATGACCGCGCGTCAGAAGGATACCCGTGCCAGAGCTGCGGGAGTTTCATCTGCATCATCTGCTCCATTCGTGGCATCACGAAGTGTCGTTCATGCGAACAACAAGGCGGAGTGCAATCGCAGGGTACCGAAGAAGGAAGCCGGTAGATCGCACGAATGTTGACGGATAATGTCGAGACGGGCTGGAACTCGATGCTGGTGAGCACGTGTTCTGGTGTCCTTCCTCCCATCCCATCCCGCAAGAACTTCTAGATGCAGGCCACGCTCACAGACATACCGGGGGTTCTCGTCGGTCATTCGACAAACCAGCAGGCCGGGACCGGTTGTACGGTAGTACTGGCCCCGGAAGAGGGCATGCGGGGTTCTGTCTTTGTCCGGGGCCGCGCGACCGGCTCGCGAGAACTTGGCTTGCTTTCGCCGCGCCATACGGTCTCGAATATCCACGCGATCTTGCTGACAGGCGGATCGGCGTTTGGACTCGCAGCGGCTGACGGAGTGATGAGGTGGCTAGCTGAGAGAGGACGTGGCGTCGATGTCGGCGTCGGCGTGGTTCCGATCGTTCCGGGAGCCGTCATCCTCGACCTCGCGTTTGGCGAAGCCAGGTGGCCCGATGCGGATGCTGGATACGCTGCGTGTGACTCGGCCGGAACCGACGTGGAAGAAGGTGCGGTGGGCGCTGGAACGGGAGCGACGGTCGGACATGTGCTCGGCGCGCGGGGGATGATGAAGAGCGGCCTCGGCACATGGGCCGAACGGCGTGGCGATGTGGTGGTGGGTGCGCTTGCCGTTGTGAACGCTTTCGGGGATGTGCGTGACTCGGAGGGCAGGATAATTGCCGGGGCCCGCGGACCCGATGGCTTTGTGGATGCACGGCGGTACTTGGAAGGTGGCGGTCGTCCCGGAGCCGGGTTCGCTCGCGAGGGAGCAAACACCACGCTCGTGGTGGTCGCAAGCAACACTAACACGACACGCCTCGAACTGCAGAGTGTGGCCCAAATGGCAGCCGATGCGATGGGCCAGCGGATTACTCCGGTCGGGACGGCCTTCGACGGCGATATGGTATTCGCTGTGGCCGCCGGTGACGTCGAGCCAGCTACGCCAATGGAGGTTGAGCTTCTGGCACAGCACGCAACCGCAATAGCGATTGAGAGAGCCGTGAGACAGGCCAGGGGAACTGACGCAGTACCGGGCTTGGGAGAGAAATGAGAAAGAAGCTGATACTGTTCGATTTGGATGGGACCTTGCTTTGGAGCGACGGAGCAGGGCGAGCGGCAATACATCGGGCACTTACGGATGAAATCGGTACTTCGGGCCCACTCGATGGCGTCCCGCTCGCGGGCAGAACAGATATGGCCATCGCGCGCGAATTGCTTCGGGCATCCAATCATCCTGAAGCTGAGAGTGACGACTGTGTGAGGAGAGTTTGTAACCGGTACGTCGAGTTGCTCGAAGGAGAATTGCAGTCGTCCGAGCGACACATCCGAGTGTATGTTGGAGTCCACGAACTGCTCGAAACGCTCGGTGCAAGAAGAGACGCCGTCGTGGGGCTGTTGACCGGCAATGTCGAACACGGTGCCACTCTCAAACTGAGGGCCGCGGGAATCGATCCAGAGCAGTTCCGGGTGGCCGCCTACGGTTCCGACGCCTTTTCACGCGACGCGCTGCCTCCGATAGCGGTGTCGCGGGCAGGTGCCGTAATGGGCCGTGTACCTCGTGGCAAAGATGTAGTGATCATCGGTGACACGCCTGCGGACATGACTTGCGGCAAGGGAGTCGGCGCCCGTGCGATCGGGGTTGCGACGGGGCCGTTCACAGTCGCGGAGTTGGAGGCGGCAGGTGGGTTCGCCGTCTTCGAGGACTTCTCCATGCCGGACATGGTTCTGACTGCCATCTTCGCATGACCAACTCCAAGGTGCTGCTGCCGCTCAGAGTGCCCGAACTCGGGCCTTCGCTCGGCAAGCTGCTGTCGGTTTCGACGGGCACAGGTGGAGAGGATTGGCTTGATCCCGTTCGGTACAGGCTCGGAACGCGTATCATAGAGTGCGGCGGAGAAGCCCGGCGCCTGGCGGCGAGCGGCGAACGAACCGCAACGGTAGCAGCTATCGGAAGAGAGATCTGGAAGCAGGCTTGGGACGAAGCGGTTGGCTCCGCAGCTGAACTCTTGGTCGATCGCCTGGAGGCGCACCTGGAGGCCGAAGCTCTTGCGGTGCGGATGAGTCGTCGTAAACGCGTGCGGCTTCGGTTTACCTCGCAGGAAAAGCGTGCTCTCACTGCAAGGGTGGGTTCGAAGGGCGCCGACCTAATTCCCGTGCTGGACGAACTCGAGGGGCACGCCGAGCGAGCACTCGCTGCTACAGGACTGGAGCCGGACGCGGTCCGGAACTGGCAGGACACGCTGGGAAAGGCTGGCAGAAGACTCGAAGCGGCGTGGCTAATGTTGGAGCGTACGGTAGCAGATGAAGTAGCAAAGGGTCTGAGAAACGCCGATCGAGTTGCGGCGTGGCGTAGACCCGTCTGGCCGGTGGTCGCTGTCGGCGTAGTTACGCTGCCGGGTGCCATCTGGTTTGGCCTGGTGCTCGGAGGTTACATCACTGCGCCCGGTTGGCTGACGCGCATCTGGCAGATGGTGTTTGGCTGATGACGACCGTCGGCGTGGGCATCGACCTGGTCGACGTGGATCGCATCGAGCGGCTAATGGAACAATTCGGCGATCGGGCGCTCGAGCGGCTACTGTTCGAGAGCGAACGCGAGTACTGTCGTGCAAAGGCTTTGCCGGCACGCCATGTGGCTGTGCGTGTGGCTGCAAAGGAAGCGGCGTACAAAGCACTCTCGCAGGCGGGTGCCGACCAGGTGCTTTGGTGGCATGACATAGAGGTAGTGCTGGACGAAGCAGGCAGACCCGGCCTCGTCTTTCACAATCGTGGTGATGAGGTTTTCAGCAAGCTCCAGATCAAGAGTTGCCTGCTTTCGCTCACGCACTCGAACGTTCAAGCCGGAGCCGTGGTAGTCGTGTCAAAATAGACTCCGGCTCTCGCGCAGCCCGCATTTCATGTCGATCTTAAGACAGCAGCAAAACCCGTGACCCAAACCCATTGGAGAAGCGAAAAATGCGTGCGAACGTGCGTGTCCTCTGTTCGTTGTTCTTCTTGCTTTCGACTATGCTAACCGCGTCAGAGGCACAGTACGACAAGCTCATCCGTGGAGCCCGTTTCTTGGATGGTGCCGGCAATCCCTGGAGGTACGCTGATGTTGCGATTACCGGCGACCGTATCGCTGCGGTCGGAGATCTGTCGGAGGATTCGGCCGAAACTGAGATCGAAGCTACGGGTTTGTACGTGGCTCCCGGGTTCATTGACGTCCACACTCACCTGGGGCCGGGATTGGCCTCGGAGGATCTGAGTCCCGCCTACCCGCAGCTGGCGGAGGGCATTACGACCGTGTTCGTGAACCCGGACGGAGGTGGCCCAACCGACCTGTTTGCTCAACGCGCACGACTCCTCGAACATGGGCTCGGTGTGAACGTAGCTCAGTTCGTGGCTCACGGCTCCATTCGGAGTACCGTAATCGGCTCGGAAGCTCGTGCCCCGACCTCGGACGAACTCGACCAGATGCGTGCACTGGTACGGGAGGGTATGGAGGCCGGAGCTTTTGGCCTCTCCAGCGGCTTGTACTACTCACCCGGTATCTTCGCCGAGACAGAGGAGGTGATTGAGTTGGCGAAGGTGGCCGCTGAGTACGGCGGCACGTACCAGAGCCACATTCGCGACGAGGCTGACTACAACGTTGGCGTAGTCGCGGCGGTCGACGAGGTGATCCGCATTGCGCGTGAGGCGGAGTTGCCGGGGATCGTCACGCACATCAAGGCACTCGGGCCGCGAGTGTGGGGGTATTCGAACGCCCTCGTGCGGCGAATTCAACGCGCGAGAGATGATGGTGTTCAGGTGTTTGCTGATCAGTACCCATACGAGGCGTCGGGCACCAGCATTACCGGTGCTCTGGTGCCGCGCTGGGCTCAGGACGGAGGACGCAGTGCCCTACTCGCTCGTCTCGATTCTGCTGACACGCGCGCCAGGATCCGCGAGGACATCATTGCTAACCTGGATCGTCGAGGTGGAGCATCACGCCTCCAGTTCCAAAGGCATGCCACGGATCACGCGATCGAGGGACGGACGCTCCAGGACGTCGCCGACGAGAGGGGACTTCACCCTTCAGACCAGGCCATGGAACTGCTCCAGACAGGCGGTGCCGGGCTCGTGTCGTTTAACATGCACGACGACGATATCGCGACCCTCATGCAGCAACCGTGGACGATGACTTGTTCGGACGGCAGTATCACGCAGATGGGCGAGGGCGTGCCACACCCGCGATGGTACGGCACCTTCCCCAGGAAGATCCGCAAGTACGTCATCGAGGAAGGTGTGATCGATCTCCCCACGGCAATACGCAGCATGACGTCACTGTCGGCGGCGGTGATGGGTTTGCCCGACCGCGGCCTGCTGGTTCCTGGTGCGGTGGCAGACATCGTCGTCTTCGACTTCGAGCGGGTGCGCGACAAAGCTACCTACACCGATCCGCACCAACTGTCCGAGGGCATGGTCTATGTCCTCGTCAATGGAGAGTTCGCGGTGGACGAGGGTGAGTTCACTGACGTGATGAGTGGGACTGTGCTGCGATTGAGAAGGTGAGTCGCGAGTGGTGAGTATTGATTGGTTCATACACTCTTATTCGCAGGTGGATGTTCCTTGTTGGATGCTTAGCATTCAGATTCCCCCTTCCCGCCTCCCGCACTAACTTCTCTCTCACCATGCAATCGCATTCCCAACCCAGCCCACTGGCATTGAACGCGCTGCTTGCTGCTCTGTTCTTGAGTGTCCTTTCCTGCGGCACAGACGCGCCTCGATACGGCCCCCTGGATCACCTGTTCGAAACCCCATCGGGGCGGTTTCGTCAGGTCTCCTCGTACGATACAACCGGTGGAAACGCCGACCGACTGGAGATAGGGGCGGGAGAGACAGCCGTTTTGCTCGATACCGAAGGGCCCGGCATCATTCAGCGCATTTGGATCACGGTTTCGAGTTCCGACCCGCACTACCTGCGGCGCCTCGCGATCAAGATGTATTGGGACGACGAGACCGAGCCATCGGTGGCGGTACCGCTCGGAGACTTCTTCGGTAACGGGTTTGACAAACGGCACTATGCGTCATTGCCTATGGGCGTATCGAGCGGCGGATTCCACTGCTATTTCCCGATGCCGTTCAGGAGGCGGGCGCCTGTCGTAGTCGAGAATGG
>JBDGYW010000024.1:0-20453 GCA_039588935.1 Gemmatimonadota bacterium
GCCGCCGCGTGGCGGAACGCTCGTTCCCGGAACGCTAGAAACGAAATGGTCGCGAACAGTACACCGAGCAGCACGAGTTGCACACCGATCAGCGGGAGTGGACCCAGATTGCCCGCGCCCTCGAGCGTCCGGATTGGTTCCCAAAACGGAAGCAGTATCCCCAACACCAGCGAGGGCAACACGAAACCGCGTGCCAACCGGTATTGATCACGGTAAACCTGGATCGTTCGGTATACCTCCGGCGACCGCACCATCACTATGTAGTCAATGGCATGCATCAGCTCCCCGGCGTGTCTCACCCGATTGGGATTCCCTTCGTTGAGAACGTCCGTCATTGTGGCTCCGCCAAGTCCAGGATCGGCAGTGCCGGTCAGCTTGAACCGCTTGCGAACCGTTGAACTGGTTAGGACCTTGAACGCCCAGAGGTCCTTTTGGCGGCGGAACAGGTTGCGAGATACGGTGTGCATGATCACGCCCACAACCGCCGCCATCGTCGTCAAAGCGACGAGCGCCATGATGAGCTGTCCGGCAGTCAGGTCCGGCAGGCTGGCGAGATCAAACGCCGGTGATCCGACGTCCAAGAGAATGGCGAACCAACACAAGGAGTAGAGTCCCTGCAGCAAGGTGAGTACACCCAGCGAAAACGGGAACATCCTCGTACCTCCGTCTTATCGTATCTCAAAGGGCAGACAATACCAACAGAATCGCCACCAGTGCGGCGACGATCGCCATCACCAGTGGCAACTTCTCAGATGGATTGAATCGCTTGCGGGGCCGGAGAACACGCTCCCCCATACTTCTGCCGGGAGGCGGCCGCCCAGCTTCTCGTTGAAGCTCTGCATCCGGCGCTGGCTCGTACGACTGAAGATGCCGGTAGGCGTCGTTGATCGCCTTCAATTGCTTTTCTGCCTTACGCTGCAATGTAGGATCTTCAGCGAATCGATCCGGGTGCCACACCTTGCTCAGGTCGCGGTAGGCTTTTCTCACGTCATCGCGTGAAGCCCCCACTTCCAAATCCAGCGTCTTCAGGTGGGGGAGCGGATCCGCAGTCATTGCTCGACACCGCTGTTCAGCTGCATAAGGCTTCTAAAGTGGCAGAACGGAGAGAACTGCGCCAGCTTCGGCTGGAAAACTCTGGAGTAAGTCAAGTGAAGTAGGAATATCCTACAAGGAATGTCCACTGATGAAGTTCTTGGACATTCAATATTCCCTGTTGGATATTGGACGTTCTTCAGTCCATCCGCAGCGACTTCATCGGATCGACAGCCGAAGCGCGCCGCGCCGGTATGTAGCTCGCGAGCAACCCGACGGCAAGCAGTAGCATGGACGTTGCACCGAATGCGAACGGATCGAGAGCCGTTGTGTCAAAGAGAATGCTCTGCATGAACCGAGTCAGGCCGGCGGCGCCCGCCAGGCCGATGGTTACTCCGAAAGCCGCGAGTTTTGCCCCCTGGAACACGACCATCTTTTGAACTACGCCTGGCCGGGCGCCAAGTGCCAGGCGTACCCCAATCTCCTGAGTCCGCTGGGTGACAACGTAGGAAAGAACCCCGTACAAACCCACCGTGCCCAGTAATAGCGCCATCACCGCGGCAACCAGCAGTGCGAGCATGGTGAACGATAGCTGTGCCACGGACCTCGCCACGATCCGCTCCATCAGTTCGATTCCGGCAATTGGCAGGGTCGCGTTGAGTTCCCAGATCGCAGAGCGTATCGATGGTATCAACGCTGTTGGGTTGGCAGAACGTACCGTGTACACCAACGACCTCGGTACCGAGAGATTGGCATCTTCGGGCCCAGCCATGGGAGCATAGACTGCCTCCAACAACTCGCCGTCGAGCCCCTGACTGCGGACGCTTCCCACGACCCCAACGACCGTCAGCCAACCTTCCGCTCCGCTGGCGAACCGAATCCTTTTGCCAATCGGACTCTCTCCCTGCCACAATCGGTCGGCTACAGCTGCGCTGATGATCACCGCCGCGGATGCCGTCTCGTGGTCGCGACGATCGAAAGTACGTCCCGTACGCAACGGAATCCGCATGGTCTCGAAATATCCTGGCGTTGCCGATGTGAACCAGAAGATCGGGGGGAGACCACCTTCGGGGGTAGGCCTATCCTCCACCTCCATCGAGGTGCCCCTTGCTGATCCGCCGAGGGGGAGGTCTTGCACGGCACCCACACCCACGACTCCGGGCAGGTCTGCCAGGCGGTCCAGTACCCGTTGATGGAAGTTTGCCACATCGGTCTGACCCGGATACTCAGAGGGCGGCAGCGATAGTCTGAACGTCAGAACATCCTCAGCGATGAAGCCGGGGTCGACATTCTTGATCTCCCAGAAACTCCGCACCATCAGCCCGGATCCGATCAGCAACACCAGCGCCATCGCTGTTTGCACGACCACCAGAGCGCTGCGCGCGAACTGGCGATCACGGCCTGCCGAGCTTCGTGTACCACTTTGAATCAACGATCCCAGAATCGTCGGGGACACACGCTTCAGGGCGGAAGCCAACCCAAACAGGATCGCAGAAACGACTGTGACGACGCTAGTGAACACCAATACAGTCGCGTCGATACCAATTTCGTCCAGACGCGGTATTGTGGCGGGTGCAATCCTGGCGAGCAAGATGATCCCCACCCACGCCAGCCCCAAGCCGAGCACGCCACCCAGGCAGGCCAGCACGACGCTTTCCGACAACTTCTGTCGTGTGAGAATCCACCGGTCGGCACCAAGGGCGGTCCGCACCGCCGTCTCGCGGCGTTGGGCTTCCCCACGGACCAGGGTGAGGTTCGCGACATTGGCGCAGGCAATCAGCATCACAAAGCCAACGGTGCCGAGCAGAATCCAGAGCGAACTCGCCAGGTCACTCACCATGTTGTTCTTCAGAGTCTCGACGATCGATCCGAAGTTGCTGGCCTCCAGGAACGCTACGAACTGCGTCTGGTCGGCGTAGGTCTCGCGCAACCGCAGAGCCAGTTGATCAACCTGAGCCCGAGCCCGTTCAATCGGAATTCCGCCCGTCAACCGGGCCACCGAGTTCCACCCAAAAGCGCCCGCGGGTGCCTGTTCCGGATCCATCGCAAGCGGCAACCAGAAATCCGTATCGTCGCTTGGAAACGAAAATCCGGCGGGCATTATGCCCACCACCTCAACTGACTCGCCATTCAGCTGAACCGAGCGACCGACCAGTGCAGGATCGGACCCGAACCGTCGAGCCCAGAGTGAATGACTGAGGACCACCGTTTGTGACGCTCCCGGAAGATCCTCCTCCTCCAAAAACACCCTTCCGTATGCGGGAGGCACCCTTAGGACATCGAACAGGCTCCGCGATACTCGCATGCCCAGAATCCGTTCCGGGTCGCCATCGCCTGTCAGGTTGCGCTGCGTTCCCTGGAAGAGTGCGATGCTCTCGAACACGTCGTTCTGCTCGAGGTACTGGAAGTAGACACCAGGCGATATCCCGAACTGGTCGTAGCCCAGGCCGGGAGCATGATGCCAGACGCCAACGATTTCGTCTGAGTCCGGATATGGAAGTGGGTTCAGTAAAACGCTGTCTACCACACTGAAGATCGCGGTGTTGGCCCCGATGCCGAGTGCCAACGTTATCGCAGCGATCGTCGTGTAACCCGGCGTGCAACGCAGTGTCCTCACGCCAAACCGCAAATCTGCCAGAAGCTGCCGCATCGTGCCGTCGCCCTTCCTTTGTTTCCAGTGTTCCCATTGGGTGGGTAGAGCCTTGCGAGCAAACCTGTCCCGCGACCGGAACGCGAAAATCGAAACCGCCTCCCGCCAATACCACCAACGCGCCGCATTGCGATCGGAAGTTGCTCGTCGGAGATACTCCTCACGAAGATCGCCGATGATGCTGCGGTCCTCGTCGTTTCCGCCAATGGTTCGTCGGAGCATTGCCTCCGCCAGCGGCGGCGGCCGGTTTCCAGGTGTCTTCATACGCCGGTCTCGCCCAACACTTCTTCCAGCCCTGCCGAAAGCCTCGCGAAGGCGCATCGTGCGGTTTTCAGCGCTTTTACTCCGGTAGCTGTGACCGCGAACAACCGCTTTGGGTTCCCGCCGCGAGCAGACGTCGCCGCCTCGAGGCGCCACTTGATGAGGCCCTTTTGCTGCAGCCGGTCGAGACTCGAATAGAGCGCGCCGCGAGACACTCGGCGCCCTGCCTTGTCCTCGAGCTCCGCGCTGATGCTCGGACCATAAGCCTCAGAATTCAGCTGTAGGATCGCCAGTAAAACCAGCTGTTCGAATTCCCCGGGAATTCCATGCTTGTGCGTCATATTCGTTGCCTTTGCAGACAGAGTCGGCTTTGTAGACCTACCATACGCTCGAGAAGCCAAGAAGTTTCAAGTTGGGGTGTTCAGTGGGTTGCCGAGGATGAATTGGGGAGATTCGTACGACGAGCGGCCTTACTCCCTAAACGCCTCCACCGGATCGATCCGTACGGCCCGCATAGCGGGTACGAGACAGGCAAGCGTTCCAACGAGCGCGAAGCAGGCAGCCACCCCCACGTAGGTCATCGGGTCCGTGGTTTCTATGCCATAGAGCTGCTGCTGCAATACGCGCGTAGCCCATATGGCGATCACCAGGCCCGTCGCAAGACCCAACGTCACCAGGAACATTCCCTTTCCGAAGATGAGTCGCATGACGTTCCCGGCCGTGGCACCCAGAGCCATCCGGATTCCGATCTCATGAATGCGCCTTGCTACGTGGAAGGCAAGCACACCGTAAAGGCCTATTGTAGCCAGGAAGAGTGCGACGGCGGCGAAGATTGCAAGGGTGACGTTGATGACTCGAGTGGCCGCAACGGAGTCCGACAAGATCTCCTCCATCGTGATCGGATTCGCAAGCGGCACGTTGCGGTCGAGAGCAGCGAGTGCGCTACGCAAAGGTCCTACAAGCAAGTCTGGATTCCCCTGAGTGCGAATGACCAGGCTCATCGCCGAGTATCCAATTTGCGCATGAGAGAAGTAGACTTGAAAGCCCGGCTCCATCGCGATCATGTTCACTCGGGCATCTCCCACGACACCGATGATGCGTAAAGTCATCGGCTCAACCGCACCCATTTCGACCACCACATCCTGCCCAATCGGGTTCTGATCTGGGTAGAGGGCCTTTGCCATGACATCATTGATGACAACCACCGGTGACATATCCTCGTCATCTCCTGCGTCGATGTCTCGCCCCGAAATAAGGGGAATCTCCATGGTTTCGAAATACCCCGGCAGCACCGTACGCGAGTAGGCCGACTGCCACTCGCTCAGGCTCGACGGCGGTTCCGCCGGGTTCCACACACCCCAGTTCATCCAAGGGGACCTAATGGGGAGCTTGTTGATCGCGCTGGCGGACCTCACACCCGGGATCGCACGAACGTCCTCGAGCAAGCCGGCAAAGAACTGGGCTCGGGATGTGGTGCTGGGGTAATCCAAGGCGGGCACCGGCACGCCAGCCGTGAGGAGGTCCTCTGTCTCGAAGCCTACATCTACGTCGCCGAGGCTCGCAAAACTACGCAGAAGTAGACCGGCTCCAATCAGGAGAATCGCGGAGAGAGCGACCTGCAAGACGACGAGACTACTCCTCAATCGCGCGGTGCCACCTCTGGCCGACGACCGCATCGCACCGTTCAACTGTGCAGCCGGGTTCGTTCGCGAGGCGGAAAGTGCCGGGAAGCCGCCCGACAAAAGCGCTGTTCCGATGGACAACAGCAATGCGAACACCAGCATTGGCGCGGATACTCCGACCTTTTCGATTCCCAGATAGTCCAAAGGCATGAAGACGAGGATCACCCCCTGTAGCCAGACGGCCAGAACGATCCCGAGGAGACACGCGACCGCAGCGAGAAGGAGACTCTCCGAAAACAGGAGGCGAACCAGGCGTGTTCCCGAGGCCCCCAAGGCTGCTCGCACTGATAGCTCTGTGGATCTTGCAGACCCACGAGCCAGCAGCAAGCTCGCAATGTTCCCGCAGGCGATCAGAAGCACCAGGCAAATGGTCCCCATGAGCAGCATCAAACCGACGCGGTAACTCTCCGAGAGGGCATCCTGGAGGTCGGTGATCAGTAACGCCTTGTTCTCATTTGTTTCTGGATATGCCTCCTGGAGCTGGAGCGAAATCACGTCCATTTGGCTCTGGGCCTGCTCTTGCGAGACTCCCTGCTCAAGTCTCCCGACAATGAGCCAGCTGTGTGAACTTCTTGCGCCTCGTCGGCGGTTCGGCAACCAGAAATCGACATCGTGAAACAAGTGGAAACCGGCCGGCATCACTCCCAAAATGGTAGTAGGCACTCCATCGATCGTAAGGCTCGACCCAACCACATCCGCACGGCTACCGAACTTGCGTTGCCAATAGCCAAAGCTCAGTACCGCTACTGCTGGCGCACCTGGCTCTCCCTCGTCCGCCGAAAACCCCCGTCCCAGCTGAGGCCCAACTCCCATTGTCTCGAAGAAGTTCGCGGATACGCGGATGCCGGTCGCACCCTCGGGTCCTTCACCACCGAGAATGGTATGCCCATTTGCGTTGCCCCTGATCAAAGCCAGCGTCTCGAAAATATCGCTGCGGTCCCGGTAGTCACGATAATCCGGGATAGCCACCGACGGACCGATCCGGCCGCTCCAAGTGGTTCGGCCTGCAACGAGGCGATCCGGATCGGGAAACGGCAGCGCCCTGAGCAGTGCGGCGTTCGTGACGCTGAACATCGCGACGTTGGCGCCAATGCCGACCGTGAGGATCAGTATGACGAGCGCCGAGAACCCAGGGCTCCTGCGAACACAGCGTACGGCATCACGAGCATCGCGCACAAGTGACTCGATCATTCCTCCGACTCCTTGCCCCGAGGGCAACATGTCGTACGCAACACGCGAACCCGCTATTCCACGTCCACGCACAAATGCCGCTCCGTGCTCCCGTGCAGCCGAGCGCACCGTGTCTGTGAGTATGTCAAACCAGAAGTGTAAGGTCCCGAAAACACCGGCTCCGTAGGCCGGTTCATCTCGTTGACTCAAGTAGGCCTCGAGCAGCTGCGCCTTGTAGGTCTTGCGAAACCGCCTCGGGAAGATTAAGAGAAGGACTCGATAGATACCGAGCCCGAGGCGTCCCACCCAGGAAGCGTCTCGCTGCCGCATTACGCAGGCTTGGTGCCAAGCAATGACGCCCGCGCGTCGTCCAAGATCGCACCTAGCCGCACGACTTCCGCCTTGAGCACTTCTCGTCCAAACTTAGACAGCCGGTAGTACCGTCTCTGTGCCTGGTCGTTTTCAGGCTGAGGCCGGCTGGATGACTCCTCCAACAACCTTCTCTCGATCATGCGTTGGATAGACTCATAGAGCGTGCCCGGCCCCATCTTGACCACGCCGTCGGTCCGTCTCTCCACTTCCTGTTTGATCGCGTACCCGTGACGCTCACCTTCCGCGAGAACCACGAGGATGTGAAACACGGCGGGGCGCAACGGCAACAATTCCTTGACCCGGGCGGGTGTCTTAGGCATCCGGCCTCCAGCACATCAGTTGTTGGGACATATCGTGTTCCGTACTACGTATCGGATTACGATAGAGTTTCAGGGAGGTGAGTCCTGTGCGGTCAGTTGGGGAGTGGTGGAGTATGCCGCATATGCGGCCTCTGCAACTCTGCTCGTCTGCAGCTCTGCCGCCAGGAGGAGTGGGCTGCGGGGAGAGCTATCGCAGCTTGAACCTCTGGATCTTCCCCGTCGCCGTCTTGGGTAGCTCGTCCAAGAACACGACCCAGCGCGGTCTCTTGTATGCCGCCATTTTCTCGACGCAGTAGGAGATCAGCTCCTCGGCGAGCGCGTCCGACTTCTCAAAACCCTCTCCGAGAACCACAAACGCCTTGGGCTTCACCAGATCCGATTCATCTTTGGCCCCGACCACAGCACATTCCACCACCGCGTCGTGCCCAATCAGCGCGCTCTCGACCTCCGTCGGTGACACCCAGATGCCACCTACCTTCAGCATGTCGTCGGTGCGGCCTGCGTGCCAGAAATACCCGTCTTCGTCAACGCGGTATTTGTCGCCCGTGTCGATCCAATCACCCAGGAAAGTCTGCTTGGTGCGCTCGTATTGGTTGAGATAGCAGAGTGCCGTCGTCTCGCCCTTGAGGAGTAGTCTGCCAACCTCGCCTTCGGGAGTAGGCTCTCCGTCTTCATCCACAATCCGCACCTCGTAGCCCTGCACAGGTTTCCCAGTGCTGCCTGGCCGAACGTCGCCCGGTCGGTTCGATATGAAGATGTGAAATGCCTCGGTGCTGCCGATGCCGTCGATTATCTCGACACCGGTGCGTTCCTTCCACGCGTGCCAGATTGGAGAGGGAAGTGATTCGCCAGCGGATACGCACACGCGAAGGCTCGACAGGTCAAACTGTTCGCAGAGGTTTGGCATAGCTAGCGCTGCGGCATAACCTGTTGGGGCATTGAAGAAGATCGTCGGCTTGTACTTTTCAATCATTCCGAGCACTGAATTCGTGTCTCGCGGCGGTCCGGGATTGACCACGATGCTGGCGCCAGAATACCACGGGAACAACAAGCCCCCACCCAGCCCGAATCCGAAGAACATCTTCGCATTGGACAGAATTCGGTCGCTGTCCTGCATCCCCAACACATCTTTGGCCCAGAGCTGCGCAGAAATGGCGAAGTCTTTGTGTGGATGTGCGATCCCCTTGGGTTCTCCAGTGGTGCCACTCGAGTAGTTGAGTATCGCGAGTTCGTTGCGGTTGGTATCGACGGTTTCAAGTGTCTTGGGTCTGCCAGCAATCAGCTTTGCATAGTCGTGGTAGTCTCCGGCATCACCACCGATCACTATTACGTGGCGCACACTCGGCGCCGCGGCGACTGCTTCGGCAGCAGCAGACAAGAGCGAGTGGTGCACTATCAGCACACCCACCCGACTATCGTTCAACATGAAAGCGTACTCAGCCGCCTTGAGTAGCGTGTTCAGCCCGAGCGCCACTCCACCCACCTTGAATGTCGCGAAGAACGCAGTCGTCCACTCCGCGCAGTCCGGTGCCAGTATGCCCACAACCTCGCCGACTCTGACATCGAGATCCAGGAGAGCGTTGCTAACCTGATTCACTTCCTCGGAGACCTCACGGAACGTCAGACAACGGTCATCCGAATACAGCGCGGTCTTGTCGGCGAAGCGTTCGAGATTGCGTTCCAATAGGTCCACCGCATTGTAACGCCGTGGCATCTCAGCAGCTCGGCGCGCGATCAGAGGGGAAGTGCGTGTCGCGGTCATCGACGGGTTTCCGTAAGTGGGAAGTAAGCAGAGAACATGGTGAGCCAAGTTGTGGCGAGACGTTCCTGTCCGCTAGGGCAAGCGGGAAACGATTGGAGCGAGCATACCCAATCAGCCGGAATCAGAACCTCACGAGCGTCCAAGTGGGGCCAGCGGTTGTCCAGCTTTCGCTGAGGAATCTGGAGCCGACGAGATAGCCCACAGCACCACCCACAATGCTCGACACCACTCCGACGATCGCTGCCCGTGTTCCCGGAAGTGGCCCTGTACAAACACGAGTCGGGGCGTACTGGCGGATCTGCTCATCATACACGGGCATCCACTCGCATTCGTAGCCCGCGGTCGCCCAGCCGACGAGCGCACCGCCGAGTCCCCCCACGAGGGCACCAGCCGAAAGGCCAAAGACAGCTCGGTTCCTGATTCCTCGGCTTACGGCCAGCTCGGAAATGTCTTCGAAGCGCATCCACCGCTCCGAAGCAGCAGTGTTGGAGTCAGATGGCGATTCCGTCACAAGCACGGCATTCGGTCCGACCGAGCTAACCGACCCAGCAATTGGTTCACCAGGCACCGATATCCTCGACACGCGGATCCGCGTTCCAACGTCGAGAGAGTCTATTGCCGTCTGAAAAGCGAATTGCCAATCTCGTGATATGCACAAGTGCACCCTACCATATTGGCTCGGTCCGGCAGATCCGCCACCGGGAACGTCGAGGCGAGTGTTCGGCGGAACCGTAAGCAGGCCAGAGCCTATCGCCTCCCGTAGGGGCGCGGTGCAGTTGTTGACATTTCGTGTGAAGATCCGGTAGGCAATGCTCACACCCGAGTTCGAGAAGTTGCCCCAGTTCCACTCGAATTCCTGTCGGTTCCCACGCATGCAGATCTTATAGGTGAACTGGAGACCGTCGGCGGCTGGGTACCAGCGCGACCATTCTTCCTCGGGGCACCTGTCGCTAGCCTGCGCCAACGACGATTCCGACGGCACCATGCTCATCAAAACGACGCACCACAGTAGGCCCCGCCCAACTCTTGCAAGCAACGCACCTACCTCCTCAACACCGTTTCAATCTCTCGCGGCAACCGACGCGTTGCGTACCTCCCTGTCCCGGTCTCCCACCTCACGTGTTCTTGCGCCGGATGACGGCATCGGCCAGAACGCAGAGAATCTCGTACGTCATTGTTGCACCGACGAGAGCCGTGTTCCCCGACGGATCAAACGGAGGGGACACCTCGACCATGTCCCCGCCGATCAGGTTCAGCCCGCTCAGACCTCGCAACAACGCCTGAGCCTCGATCGTAGTCATCCCACCGACCTCTGGCGTGCCGGTGCCGGGAGCGAATGCCGGGTCAAGACTGTCCACGTCGAACGAGACATAGGTGGGAGCGTCTCCGACCACACGGCGGGCTTCCGTAATCACCGCGTCGACTCCCATCCTGGCAAACTCCTCCATGAAGATCACGCGCATACCAGAATCTTGGGAGAAGTTCCACCCTTCCTCTGAGTCCTGCGCACCCCGAATGCCGATCTGCACAGTGCGCTTGGGATCGAGCAAGCCCTCCTCGACGGCCCGCCGGAATGGTGTGCCGTGAGTGTATCTGTTTCCCAGTTCCTCGTCACACGTGTCCGTATGTGCATCGATGTGCACCAAACCGATAGCCGAATCAGCAGCAATAGCCCTCAATATCGGCAGCGTTATCGAATGGTCACCCCCTACACTCAATGGCGTGGTGCCAGATTCGACGACGCTGCGAAAGTACTCGTAGACATCGGCGTGCGCCGACTCGAGCTCAAAGATGTGCGGAATCGGCACATCTCCCACGTCGGCGATACGGCAGAGTGCGTATGGGTTAGCACGTGTGATATGATGGATGTTGCGCATGAAACTCGACATGTTGCGTACTTCGCGAGGCCCGTGTCTTGCACCAGGGCGGTTCTCGACTCCGCCATCGAAGGGAACACCGACGAGCGCGATGTCCAGCAAAGACGGGTTGTCTACTAGCGGCGTTCGCAGGAACGTTGCTACCCCGGAGAACCGCGGCTGGCTGTGTGGATCGTTGCTGGCACCGTCATTCCTTGTGTTAATACCGTCCCCCACTTTCCGCTTCACGTCTAATGCCCAACCTTGGCCCGGAGACCGGAACTGAGCACCAAATGGCAACACGACACAAACGCCCTAATTGACCCCGAAGTACGCTTCCCGCCAGGGTCGGGCGCTGGCTGGCTGCACGATTCCCCCATCCCCCTTCCCCACCACACTACTCACTATTCCCGACCTATCCCCACCACTGCCTCCGCAAACCCGCGTCCCAAGTCGATGTATCCCTCAGTGTCGTAGTGCCATGGATCCGAATAGGAGTAGTCATCGGTAGAAGTCACGAGCGCCGCTGCTCCGTCAGTCTCGACAAATGCTGCCTGTGCACCACGCACGATATCCAAATGATCCCATACCATCCCGTCTTCATCCTGGCCAGAGTCGGAGATTCGACCGATCACTACCGGCATGTCGTCGACGCCGAAAGCAGTCCTGATCAGACCCATCAACCTCGTGAGGTTGCTTTGATAACGCTGAGCGATTTCCTCTGTGTATGCAGCATCACTCTCGCCCTGCATCCAAATGATTCCAACGGGCACTAGTGTGTCCGGCACTCCGTCTCCGTCGATGTCCGTCTGCGCCATCGCGTTCAGCACGGTTTCCAGGAAGTGATCGTACTGGTTGACCCCCTCGCCTCCAGCGTAGTCGGGATCCCAAGATCCGAACTGTCCGGCCGCGGCCGAGTCGATCGACGTCCCACCACGTGAGTACTTGACGATCGCAATGTTGGCTTCCGTATCCAGCTCACGGAGACGGAGCGCAAATGTTTGCTCGATCCCAAACCGTTCGGAATAGGAGTTCTCCACTCCGTCCGAGGCGAATCCGACTCCATGGCCCGGCCGCAGTTCGGACCAGATCCCCCGCCCGCCACCTGACGAATCATCGGGCGCCGGGTTTCCATGGAAGATCCTCACCCCCGAAACCGGTGCGTTCAGTTCGGTGGGAAGCTCATTGACGTATCCGTACCCATCCATGTTGGATTGACCGCCAAGGAAATAGACCGCGTAGGTAGTACCAACTTCAGCCGTGGAACATCCCATACCGACTGTTGAGAGCAACATTCCCGGGATGCATAGGAGATGGCACCTGGGCCTTCTCGATATTCTAGACATGAAACCGTGCCTGTATTGGGATGTGCCTAGCTTATCATCCCGAAGGAGGATTGGCTAGAGCATTCCCACCGCTGGACGTGCGTCGACCGTACCGCCCGTGTACCTTTTCAGACACTCGAGGTCCAGCCGCGCGCTGGGCCCAGCTCCGTCTCAAACCACAAGCACGAGGTCTGAACGCCCATGCCCTCAAGACAAGTCTTATTGCCATCACTGTTTGCCTTTGTCCTGATGATCCTCACAGTCGTGATTCCCGCCGAGGCGCAACGCGGCCGGCGCGGTGGTCAGAGTGATTCGGACTCCGGCAGCCAGCGTGATCCCCTGGCCTCAGCCATCGGAGCGGTCCGGTTCCGCTCAATCGGTCCGGCTGTTGTATCTGGCCGAATCAGCGATATCGCCATTCACCCCACCGACCGGTACACCTGGTATGTAGCCGCAGCCTCTGGCGGCCTGTGGAAGACAGCCAATGCCGGAACCACGTTCTCGCCCATCTTCGATAGCGAGAAATCCTACTCCATCGGAGAGGTGGTGATCGACCCGAACAACCCGAACGTGATCTGGGTGGGCAGCGGTGAGAACAATGCCCAACGTTCGGTTTCCTACGGCGACGGTGTCTACAAGTCGATCGACGGCGGCCGCAGTTGGACCAACATGGGCCTGCCTCAGTCGGAGCACATCGGCAGAATTCTAATCGACCCGCGGAATTCCGACGTGGTGTACGTAGCGTCGCAAGGTCCAGTGTTCAGTGGCGGTGGCGATCGCGGCCTCTACAAGACTACTGACGGCGGCACGACGTGGAACAAGACCCTGGACGGCGGCGAGTGGGCCGGCGTGAGTGACGTGGTGATGGACCCGCGCAATCCCGACGTGCTGGTCGCGTCGGTGTGGCAGCGCGCGCGTCGCCAGTTCACATACATTGCCGGCGGTCCGGAGTCGGGCATCCACCGCTCCACCGATGGCGGCGCCACCTGGACCAAGTCGCAGCGTGGTCTTCCCAGCGGAGACCTCGGCCGGATCGGACTTGCCATATCTCCCGTGAACCCGGACGTGATTTACGCCATCGTCGAGGCAGCCGACAACGGCGGCTTCTACAGGTCGCAGAACAACGGTGTCACCTGGGAGCGGATGAGCGACCAGGTCACCATCGGCCTCTACTATCAGGAGATCGAGGCCGACCCGGTGAAGGTTGATCGCGTCTATTCCATGTCAACAATGAACATGATCAGCGACGACGGCGGACGCACTTTCGTGCGGTTGGGCGAAACCAACAAGCACGTTGACAACCAGGCGCTGTGGATCGACCCCGACAATAACAATCACCTGATACTCGGCTGCGACGGCGGTTTGTACGAATCGTTCGACCGCGGACGGACCTACGACTTCTTCCAGAATCTGCCGCTCGGTCAGTTCTATCGCGTGGAGGTGGACAGCCTGCGGCCGTTTTACCGTGTGTTCGGCGGTACTCAGGACAACAGCTCCTTTGGCGGCCCGTCACGTACACGCACCCGCATGGGCGGAAGAAACGCAGACTGGTTCTTGACTCAAGGCGGTGACGGTTTCTACTCGCGCATCGATCCGCTGGATCCGAACATCGTTTACGCAGAGTCGCAGCATGCCGGTATCTCACGTTTCAACCTCGCAACCGGTGAGCGCGTTTCAATTCGGCCGGAGCCCGCGCCGGGAGAAGGCGCACTCACATGGCACTGGGATGCGCCGCTGATCATCAGCCCTCATTCACCGTCGCGGCTGTATTTCGCGGCGAACCGCATATTCCGGAGCGACGACCGGGGCAGCAGCTGGAGCACTGTGAGTCCAGACCTCACGAAGCAGATCGATCGCAACCGGCTGAAGGTGATGGGGCGCGTGTGGGGTGTGGATGCCGTAGCCAAGAACGCGTCCACATCGGTTTGGGGCGCTGTCGTGAGTCTCGCCGAGTCGCCGCTGCAAGAAGGACTTCTCTTCGCCGGTACCGATGATGGAATGATCCAGATCAGTGAGGACGGCGGCGAGAACTGGCGTGCCATCCCATCGGTCGGGGGCGGCATTCCCGACACGACATTCGTAACAGACATCCAGCCATCCTGGCATGATGCAAACACTGTCTACGTCGCTTTCGACAACCACAAGGCGGGCGACTACAAGCCTTACATCGCGAAGAGCACCGACCTGGGCCGGAGCTGGGAAGTGATCCAGACCAACCTCCCCGAGCGCGGCACGGTATACACGATCCTCGAAGACTATAAGCAAGCGAATCTACTCTTCGCCGGCACCGAGTTCGGTATCTACTTCTCGAACAACGGCGGCGAGAGCTGGACGCGCATCCGCGGTGGTCTGCCAACCATCATGGTGCGCGACATGGTTTTCCAGACACAGCATGACGACCTCGTGATCGCGACCTTCGGGCGCGGCTTTTACGTGCTCGACGACCTCGAAATGCTGCGCTCTTTAACGCCAGAGCTGCTGGCCGGCGACGGCGGCCTGCTGCCCGTAAACCGGACTCCGATGTTCGTGACTTCGAGTCCCGACGCGAGTTGGCAGGGCGCGCGGTTCTTCACTCGGGAAAACCCAAGCAACGGCGCGACTTTTTACTACTACCTGAAGGAGACCATCCGCACCCAGCGTCAGGAGCGGCAACGAGCCGACCAGGCAGCGGCACGGCGTGGTGAAGACGTGTTCTACCCGTCGTGGGATTCGCTGCGAACGGAAGATCTCGAGGTAGCACCGCAGATGATTCTCACCGTCACCGACCCCGAGGGTCGGATCGTGCGGCGACTCACTGGGCGCACCACGTCGGGTGTAACTCGGGTAACATGGGATCTGAGGTATCCATCCTCGAGCCCGATCCGCAGCGGCGGTGCTCCAAGCGGTTTCGGTGGCTTCGGAGGCGGCGGCGGTAGCGGGCCGTACGTCGTGCCAGGCGCCTACACCGTCTCGCTTGCAAAGACCGTCAGAGGTGAGACAACACAGGTCGGCGAGCCACAGAGCTTCGAGGTCTATCTACTCGACGACGTAGCGACCCCTCGCTCTGCCGAAGTGCTCGCCTTTGAACAACAGGCAGCTCGCCTGCAACGTGCTGTGCTTGGCGCCAATTCAGCCGCGGGTGAGGTCATGACGCGAATCGGTTTGTTGGAGCAGGCGCTCGACCAGACGCCAAACGCCGATCCGCAGATACGAACGGATCTCGCTGCTCTCAAGAACAGCGTTCGCGAGGCGCAGTGGGCAATGAACGGCGACCCGACCGTTGGGCGGCGGCGTGAATCTACACCACCATCCCTCACGGGACGGCTGCGTCGCTTCACCGGCGGCTGGGGCGGACTGTTGCACGAGGTGACTGGTTTCCACCGCGAACAGTACGACATCGTGGCCGGTGAATTTAGTGGTATTCTAGCGCGCCTCAGGACTCTCATCGAAACCGACCTCAAGCAGATCGAAGATGCCGCCGAGGCGGCCGGTGCACCTTGGACGAGCGGACGAATTCCGAATTGGCCGTAAAGCGGTGAGTAGCAGGTAGCAGTGGTGAGTTGGAAAACTAGAGCCGGGGTGACACTCCACCTCGGCTCTGGTCGTTTCTAAGGCTGCCTCACTTTGTTGGTAGAACCAGCCCTCCTGTTTCGTGTTCTTGCATTGAGGGAGGATAGCAATGAACCCGAAAATCTCAATACCGAGCCGACTATGCTTTCTGATTAGCCTTTCGGCCTGCTCAGATGGAGTCGGGGGACTCGTCGACGAGCCGACGGTTCTCGACATCGAGTTCAACAACATCACCTCCACCGCACCAGATTCGATCAAGACCTTAGAGAGCCTGAAGAGGGAAGGCGATCTGTTCGTCCTGACCTACTACGGTGATTACAGTGACCGGTTGGAGGAGTTGAACGACAGTATTGTCGAACATGGGATCTCATCGGTAATACCGGCCGGAGCCTACGGTCATGAGTGCTCCATGTTCTCTGGCCTCGGAGACCCGGAGCTTCCAGTGCTGGGCAGGAACCTCGACAACAACGACGCCCGTGCGGTGTTGGTGGGCCTGTACACTCCGTCCGACGCGTACGCCTCCGTTACCGTTTCGAACATGTACGACATGGGCTTCGGCAGGTACGACGATCCTACACTGCTACCCATCAGCGACCGACTCCGCCTCTTGAACAGTGCGCTGTTTGTGACAGATGGAATCAACGAATGCGGTGTATCTATCGCACTGGCATCTGTGGACGCGGAGACAATCAGAAGGGATGCGAACAAGAAGCTGGTGACCATCTCGTACATCATGCGGGAGGTCCTGGATCATGCTGGAGATCTCAACGAAGCCATCGCTATCGTGCGCAATCACGATGTCTTCGATCAAAACGTGAACACCATATCACACCATCTCCTAATCGCGGATGCCGCTGGTCACTCGGCCGTCACGGAATACGTTGAAGGTGAATGGAAAACCATTCGAAACGACCGTCCCTGGCAGGTCGCCACCAACACGCGGCTGTACAACATGTCTCGGGATTGGGTGAGAGACGAGTGCGATCGGTACAGAGTCGCGGACGACTATCTAGACGACGCTGGTGGAACCGTCACCTGGCAAGAGGGCATGAGCGTCTTGAGCCTGATGTCCGTATCCGAAACGCAGTGGTCGACGGTATACGACATGACAAACCGGGATGCGTACCTCTGCCTTTACCGGGGATGCGAGAGTGTATTTCGGATCGGCTTATGAGGGCGGCTTTGGACCATCATTCTTCATCGTTTCGAACATCTCATGCACATCTTTTGGCGGCCGCGTCGCGTAGCTCACTATCACCGTTGCCAGGAGTCCGGCCGCAAATGCGGGGACGAGTTCGTAGATTAGTGCGTTCAATGCGGCCGTCCTCTCCCAGACAATCGTCACAGCGGTTCCAGTGATCAGTCCCGCGATCACGCCTTCACGCGTCGTTCGACGCCAGAACAGCGCCAGGATGGACGTGGGGCCGATGGCGGCGCCCAGGCCCGCCCACGCGAACAGAACCAACCAGAACACGAGGTCTTCTGCCAGCACACCGAACACGAGGGCGGTTACTACTATCAGTATCACCACGAGCCTGCTGTGAAGCACCAATCGCTGTTGAGGAACCGTCTCACCTCGGTGAAGGATCTTTTCATAGAAGTCCCGCACTACACTCGATGCAGCCACGAGCAATTGCGAGTCGGCCGTCGAAATGATTGCGGCGAAGATCGAAGCTACCACCAAACCGAAGAACACTGGTGGGAGGTGCTGCGACGCAAGAAGCGGATATAGCTGTTCCGGGTCAGCGTCCGGGAGCATCGCGAGGTCCGGGAAGTACGCTCGGCCCGCCAACCCGATGAACAGTGCGCCCCAAGCCATGACCACATTCCAAACGGTCCCGACGATCGCTGAGACGCGGAGCTGGTCCGGGTCGGCGATCGACATGTAGCGGACGATGATGTGCGGGTTACCCGGTGACCCCAGGCCGATGCACACGAAACCGATTATCACACCCCAGGAGAGAGCAACGGGATCGATCAGTGTGGGGTCCAAGGTACGGAGTTCCGCCACCACCGGGGTCAAGCCCCCGTAACCGACGATGGCGATCACCGGGACCACCACGAGGGCGACGATCATGATGCACGCCTGAAGAGTGTCACTCAGGCTCACTGCGAGGAACCCGCCCACACTCGTGTAGGCGAGCACTATCAACGCCGTCAGCACGATGCCGGTGGTGGGACTCATGCCGAAGCTCGCTGCGAATGCCTTGCCACCACCCACGAATTGAGCGGACACATAACCCACCATGAAGATCAGAATCACAATTATGAGAACGGAACGGAGCACCCCATCTCGATCGCCAAACCTCGCAGCGAAGAAGTCGGGGAGCGTGATACAGTCGTGGGTTTCCGCGAATCTCCTCAGTCGCCGAGCATAGAACAGAAACTGGAAAGCCTCCACAGAGACTGCACCCGCCACGGCCCAAACCGCGGTGGCGCCCATGGAGTAAGCCATGCCCGTAACGCCGAGCAGAAGCCAGGCGCTTCTCCCTGAGACAACGGCCGAGAGGGCTACGACGAAGCGGTTCATCTGGCGTCCGCCCACGAAGAACTCACTCACACCGGCAGACGAGAATTTTCGAGCGTAGAGGCCGATGCCGACTATGACCGCGAGGTAACCCAGGAAGGAAGCGATTGCGTACGGGTCGGCTACGATTTCGATTCCGGCAGGACCTTCCTGCATCAGGTAATCCCACCGCTCTGTTGACCGTCGTCTTTTCCGCTCCTGAGCGCAAACACCGCCGCGGCCGCTATGATCGCGACCGGAAGGACGAACATTGCTAACACGAATGAGATAGGCATTTGGCAGTGGGTTATAGCACCATTGAATGAAGTTGGCTAGATCAGCCTTTGTGAGTGACGGGAATCACATCACGTCGTCGAAACTCTCCTTTACCACCGCAGAATACACGTAGTCGATCATGGTCAGATAGTCATAGACCGGCAATCCGGTGGCCCGCCGAACCGCCTTGCCATACGGAGGAAGCAGACTGCATTCCAGCAGTATCGACTTCACATCAGGATACCTGTCGATCAGATCCAAAGCCTTTGCCACGACCTCATCCCGGAGTTGGTCGCTGTCCAGAACTCCGGTTTCGTCATACACCGCTTCCCTGAAATGTGGAGAATCTTCCAATCCGGCAAAAAGCAGGGTGCTGCCGTCCACGTGGATCTTCTGGAGGACGTCGGGGGTCAGCGCCTGTGAGTTGGCGGTCACCACTCCAATCTTCGCCTGCGCCGGCAATGTCAGTTTGATGAATGGGACTTGAAGTAAACTTGTCAGAAACAAAGGGACGTTCACGGCTGCTTTGACTTCTTCCTGGTACAGGGCCATGAAGCCGCAGTCGCCGGTGATGGCCTTCACACCTTCCCGCTCCAGTTCTTTTGCCCCTTCAATCATCTTCTCCACATAGCTGAGATCGTGTGCGAAGATGCGCTCCGTGGTGAGCCCGTCTACGCGTTTGAACCGGACCGGGTACTGATAGCTTGTCGCATTGCCGACGTCTCCCTGGATGAAGGGACAGAACGTGTCGAGCAACAGGATGCCGATGGCTTCGCCATACGATGTTTGACCTTTGTTTGCCTCGAACTTCATGGTGTACCGTCCTAGGTGCTCTCAATCGCAAGTCTTTCGCCATCGCCACCTTGGCGTGCGATCAGTCCGGTGCCACAATGCTATCGCGGAGAAATCCTTCAATCCTCTCGATGTACTCGGGACTCAATTGGAGCTGCCTGGCTCCCTCGAGCATTCCCTCCACGTAGCGGCGGGCGGGTGGAAATGGTCCCTTCGGCTCCCACAACCGGTATAGAGACGCCTGGTACCACTGGCCGTCCTCGCCCAACACCTTGAAGATCTCCCTCTTGTAGTCGGGGACGTAATAGTCCAACCTGTAGTCGAGCGTATCGAGGTCGGACTGGGGGCATTCGTACATCGCGGCTTCAACCATCTCCCCGGGAACTTCGATGATGTTGCTGATTCCCCCCCTGGAGTTGTTCGACCACTTCCGAAACTGCACCTGGTAGTTGGGTATGTACGCCCTCTGGAGGAACCTGCCATTCGGAAGCAGTTCGGTGGTCGTCATCTGGACGTTCAAGTTCGATCCGTAACCGACATAGTACACCATTTCGTCAGCCCGATGGGTGTTGCTAAGGCCAGCGTCCGGAGTCGTCATGGAACCAGCCACCAGCCCTGTGCCCGCAATAGCCGTGGTTCCCAGAAACTCACGGCGAGTCACGTCGTTGCTCTCGACCATGGTCGCTTCACTCCTCGTTCAATGGTTCCCTTCGCATTGCTGTCGTTGCGATGGCTCTTCAATGCCACAAGCTCCTTGTGGGGAACTCTGAGTTTCGCCACACCATAGCGACATACCGACACTTCCGCTCTCCGCCAGAACACCGGATGTCTACGGTCGATCACCACTCCCGAGGAAACGGGCCGGGCCTAGCGTCTCTTACTACCCCCCGGGGCACAAAC
>JBDGYW010000025.1:0-19859 GCA_039588935.1 Gemmatimonadota bacterium
CACCGGCTGGCGCTCGTGATGGGCACCGTTGCCGGTTTGGAACCGGGACACCTGACCCTGCAGCTGCTGTGCCATCTTCGCCATCTCCGCTGCGGCGTTGAGAGAGGTTCCCACGACTTCCGTGGTGCTGCTTGCGGCGTGCGCGACACCCGAGATGTTCTGCGCAATGTCGCCGACGCCTTGAGCCATGTCTGCTGCGTTGCGCCCGATCTCCTTTGCTGTGACCGTCTGTTCTTCGACGGACGCTGCAATCGAGTTTTGCAGTTCGTTGATCTGGCCGATCACCTGGGTGATCTTGTTGATCGCGGTTACGGCACCGTCTGCGTCGGACTGGATTGCCTCGATCTTCTCGCTGATGTCGTCCGTCGAACTCGCGGTTGCCGCTGCCAGTTCCTTGACTTCGTGGGCCACGACCGCGAACCCCTTTCCGGCTTCGCCGGCGCTCGAGGCCTCGATTGTGGCGTTCAGCGCCAGCAGATTGGTCTGCTGGGAGATCGAGTTGATGACCTTCACGACCTTGCCGATCTCCACGCTGCTCTGACCGAGCTTGCGGACGATCTCGTTGGTCTCTTCGGCGACCGACGCGGCCTCACCGGCGATTCTTGCGGCCTGTGTGGTGCTGGTTGCGATCTCCTTGATGCTGGAGGTCATCTCCTCCGCGCTCGTGGCCACGGTCTGCACGCTCGAGTTGACCTGCTCCGTTGCCGCCGAAACCATGTTGGCCTGTTGCGCGGTCTGCTCTGCGTTGGATCCCATCTGCTGTCCGAGACCCGCCAATTCGTCCGATGAGCCCGCGACGGTCTCGGCCGCTTGACCGATGCTGCCGATGCTGTTCCGCAGATCGCTGAAGAATTGTGACAGGCCGGAGGCGAGATCGCGCACAGCCCCCTCGCCGGCGATCGAAACATCCTTCGTCAAGTCACCCTCGGCGGCGGCGCTCACGACCTGGAGGATGTTGTCAACCTGGTCCCGGAGCGCATCTGCATCTGCCCGTTGCCGTAGTTCGGCGTCGCGTACTCTGGAGAGCGCAGTCTGCAGAGCGTCGATTGCCTTGTTCAAGGCCGCCGCCATGCGACCGATTTCGTCCTTGGTGTCAATGGAGAGCTTCTTCGTGAAGTCCTCCACTGCCAGCGCTTCCAGACTTTCCATCACCTGTCCGACCGGCCGAGCAATGGACCCGGTGATCACGATGGACAGTACTGCCGCTATGACCAGACCGAAGACGACAAGCGTTAACCCGAGCATCGACGAACGGCTCTGGATTTGGTTGAACGTCTCGTCGGCCAATTCGTTCTCCGCCAGGAGTGACTGGCCCATCTGTTCGAGTGGGCCCATTCCTTCATCTTTGGCCGCCCGCATCAAGTTGTCGATCTCGTTGATCTCGGCCACATTCTGCACGGACGTCCGAAGCAGCGGGACGAGACGACTCTCAAAAATGGACAGGTAGTTCCGGTATGCGTCTGCGAATTGGTCAGCCCATATCTCTTCTTCGGCGTGATCGGCGAGGCCCTTGACCGTCGCGATGTCTTCCTCCGCCTGCGCTCGAAAGGCCTGGAATTCCGTCATCGCCTGATCGACATCGCCCTGAATGACCGCGCGTCCGACGATCGAGTAGAACTCCTCCATGCGCATGTCCGCTTCGCCGCGCGCGTGGACATCGTTGCCGCGGCGCACCACCTCGTCTTGGAGCTCCCCGAGTCGACCGATGCTGATCCACTGGTACCCTGCGACGACGGTGAAGATGATAGCGACTGCGGCGAATGCTCCGCCGAGTCTGGTTCCGAGGGAAATGTCTTGGATTTTCATAATGTCCCGCTCACATAGTATGGGTGACTGATTGCTGTGGCCTTCATCCGCACGTAATGCAGATACCGGGCCAACACACTAACTGCAATAACCACAGCGTGTTACGGTATCTGGAATCTCAGGGGGCGGCAGGATTTTCCGGCGTCGGGAAGAGTCTCCCGGCATAATGACCCGTGGTAATGCGACGTTCCGTCCGGCGTGTCGGGAGCTCTAGAAGGATACCTCTAGCCTGACTGTGCCAACCAGAGGGTCGGTGCCGGCTGTAAGGCCCGCCGGACCCGCGATGTACTGCAGGTCCGGCTTGACCGCGATGTACGGTGTCAGTTGGTAGTGGTAGTACATCTCGAGAGCGACTTCGCTCCTGGCGGCGGTAAAGCCGCTCGCGTCGCTGAGGCCGGCGGCGCTGATCATCACGCCGAGTGCGTCATCAGCGCGCCCGCGAAAGGTCCCGGTGCGGGCGAAGCCGAAGCTGAAGTGCCTGGTGATCGCGCTCACGGTGCGGTCGGTGTGGCCGTATTGCAGGAACAAATCGGCTCCACCCCCGACGTGTTGCTCGGCTACCAGGAAGATCCCGCCGGTTCCGTCCGAGATGGTCCCATCGAACCGATCGGCCGTGCCCGTGTGATGCCAGCGGCCGATCGCGAGCCGTCCACTGCGGTTCGGATCTGACGCGCCGTGCCACCGCAGGTCGACCTGTGTGATCCAAAAGCGGTCGCCCCGGAACGGGGTACGGGCGAGCAGCGAACTCGGCCAATCGCGTGCAGTCGCGTCGATGGTATCGTCACCGCCGTCGAACACCCCGACCCCTACCTGGAGCCAAGAAGCGGGTTGCACGAAGGCGTTGATGCTCAATGCCGGCTCCGGATAGGTCGGCAGGAGGAAGATCGTAGGACTGAACCCGCCCGAGGAGTTGAGGAATAGACCCGTTGACTCCGGTGCCGCAAACTCGGAGTTGGCATCGACGTTTCCGATCTTAACACGCACCCGATCCGCTGCCAACCGGACTTCGGACCACGCTTCAGCTACGCGCACGAACCGCTCGGCGTCGATATTGGAGAATCCCTGGACGTCTCCGACGAAGTCCGAGCCGTTGGGACCCGCGAACGACTGCAAAGCCGCGAATATGGATACTCCGGACACGCCAATGAGGGGCCCGAGTTCCGCCGTCAACGCGATCTCGGAGAGGTTCCGAGCCGCAACGCGGTGCATGGCTGAATCGGAGCCCACCCGTGAGATGTCCAGCGTAGTGGTGCCTTCTACGACTATGCCTGCTCTCTGTAGTCTGGTGCGCACCCCCGCCCAATCGCCGGTGGCCGCATACCGATTCGACGGCGACGAAGTTGCGACACCGCCGTCGGTGTTTTGTGCGAAGCTCACTGAAGCCAATCCGCAGTGCAGGAGTGTAATGACGACTCCTTGAATCGTCATGTGATTCCACCTTCGGCCCATTGTCCGCAATACTCCTCTCAAATGCTCGTTGTGTTCGCGTCCTCGGATTCGTCGAAGATCGAGTCCGATGACCTTATTTCCTCATTATCGGCCACATGCGGCAATTCTTGAATCGGGTCGGTTGGGCATCAATTGGTAATTCAAGTAATTCGTGCAATGGCCGATAATACGGATACGGAACCCGAAAGGGCGTTCTTGCTGGTACGCATCAGGCTCCGTTCGCAGAGGACGGGGCCTGATGCAAGGAGGTGGCGGTCCGCTGGCTTTCGCCCGGCGGTGCCCGTAACTTCTGCATGTTGGCCGTGCGCGGGGTCGACGTGGGTGCTTGGAGTGACGTCGTACGACTCACCAGGGCTATCAAGGTGGCGGTATCGTGAATCTCTCTAACAGCGATGGTGGGGGCACCTGGGTGCAAGCGACCCTTTGCTTTTGAGGGATCTGACGATGGACACAGCTATGGTCGACGGTCATCGGATTGCGTACCAGCGAGCCGGGTCTGGTGAGCCTGTCTTACTAGTGCACGGCATCACCACCTACTCTTTCATCTGGCGTCGGGTAACGGAACGGCTGTGTCGCGAGCACGAGGTTTTCGCCGTCGACCTCTTGGGTTGTGGAGAGTCGAGCAATCCGCTCGACGTTGAGTATTCCCTGAACCATCATGCCCAACTTCTGAGCACATTCGTCCGGGAGCTTGGCCTGTCGCGTGTGCATCTGGTGGGGCATGACATCGGTGGAGGGGTGGCTCAGGTGATCGCGGTTCGCCGCCCCGAGAACCTGCGGGACGTGACGCTGGTCAATCCCGTGGGATATGACTTCTGGCCGGTGCAGCCCATCGTGACGATGCGCACCCCGATCGTACGGCAGTTTGCACTGGCGACGCTGCACCTAGGAACCTTCCGCGCGATCGTTCGAAGAGGGCTGTTCCATCCCGAGCGGGCGACACCGGAACTGATGAAGCTGTTCTGGGAGCCGATGAAAACCAGACAGGGGCGAAAAGCATTCCTCCGCTTCGCGGAAAGTCTCGACAATCGTCACTTGACGGACATCGTCTCCGCATTGCGAGAGCTGAAGCTGCCTGTGCTGGTGGTGCGTGGTGATTCAGATGTGTATCTGAGTCGGGCGATTACCGACCGATTGCATGATGATATCCCTCACAGCCGCTTGGTGGTCATACCCGAAGCGGGGCATTTTATCCAAGAAGATCAGCCGCAAGCTTTGGCCGAGGCGCTGTTGAAGTTCTTCCGGGAGCGGCACGATGCCGGGGTTTGAGGGAAGCCACGAGGATCTCGTCGCTCGGCTGGAAGTTCTCGAAGCCGAGAATCTATACCTTGCGGACCGCGCCGAGGAACTCCTCGTCGCCAGCCTCGTTGCAGGAATCGCCGCCGAAGTGAGCGATCCACGCAGATTGCTTTACGAAGCGCTCGAAAGGATTGCGGTCGCGAAGACCCTTCCGTTCTGCGCGTGCTGTGTTCTCGAGGGAGAGACTGCGCGATCCTTGGCCACCTACAGGTTGGGAGCAGGTGACGACGACACCGAGTGGGTCGCGCGGTTGTCGCCCAGTGCGCTGCATGAACTCGAAGCGGGGCCTTGTGTCGTACCGTGGGGTGCGGCTGGGAGGTGCGATCTTACGCTGGAGGCACCGGTAGGTGGGCATCGGGAAGGTTGGGCTGCGCTGGTCCCGTTCACCACAGCCGTTGCGCCGGTTGGGGTGTTCGTCTTCTGCGACGCTGAAGACGACGGAGCCCGGCTCCGCGGTATGGCCCCGCTGCTGGAGCATGTGAGTCGCATGGTGGTGGATCGGCTCGATAAGATCGCCCTCGTTGACGAACTCCGGTTGGCGAAGGAAGAGTTGGAGGACCGAGTCCGGGAACGCACTGCGCAACTCCGCGAAGCAGTCCGCGAACTTGACGCTGAGGTGACACAACGCCGCGATGCTGAGACTACGGCGCGCGCCAGCGAAGAGCGCTATCGAAGCCTTTTCGTCACGTTGGCACAGGGCGTGGTGTGCCAGACGGAAGACGGATCGATTACAGCGGCGAATGAGGCAGCAACCGTCATCCTCGGGCGGTCGTGGGAGGAACTCTCCAAACACAGCACTTCCACACCGAAGTGGCGATATCTGAGGGAAGACGGCTCTCCCCTTACTTCGGACGAAGAACCTGCCAGCGTGGCGTTCAGCACCGGCGAGCCGGTGCGCGGCCGACTTCTCGGGGTGTTCAATCAGCGAGAGCGCAGAATCCGATGGCTGGTGGTTGACTGCGTACCGGTCCCTGCGACCGGAGGGGCTGCTCCGTGGGAAGCGCATACGGCATTGGCTGATGTCACGAGACTCAAAGAGGCTGAGTATGCGCTGCAGGAGCAGAAGGCGCAGTTCGAGCTGCTTATAGAGAGCGCCCCTGAGGCCATCGCTCTCCTGGATGGCCAGAGCATGGTCCTCCGTATCAACCGAGAATTCAGTCAGCTGTTCGGCTATGAGAGCGACGCGATCATCGGGAAGTGCGTGGACGAAGTATTGGTCCCGGACGGTCTTCTGGAAGAAGCTCGTTCGATCACACAGAGGGTTGCGGCTGGTGAGCGAGTAACCGAGACGAGTGTGCGGAAGACGGCGGACGGCCGCCTCGTCGACGTTTCGATCCTCGGCGCACGGGTTGTCACTACTGAAGGCGATGGCACCGCTTTTGGCATCTACCGTGACATCACGGAGCAGAAGCGAGCTGACGACACCATGCTCGCCATTGCCAAGGGAGTGTCGGCGTCAACCGGGGACAGCTTCTTTCGGGCACTCGTGACACAGCTTGCATCGTCGCTCCGAGCCGATTACGCGCTGGTTGGTGAGGTGGTAGGGGAGGACGCTGAACGCGTGCGCACGCTTGCAGTCTGTGCCAACGGGGAAATTGGCGAGAACTTTGAATACCAACTCGCGGGCACGCCTTGTGACAATGTGCTGGGCGCCGATCTGTGTGTGTATCCGGACAGGGTGCAGGAGGATTTGCCGGAGGACACGTTGCTGGTCGACATGGGTGTCCAATCATACGCCGGAGCGCGGTTGAGCAGTGAGGCGGGCGAGGCTGTAGGCGTCGTTGCCGTCCTGTATCGAGATGCGCTGTCGCGTCCAAGTTTGTCCGCGCACGTGCTGCAGATCTTCGCGGCGCGAGCGAGCGCGGAGCTCGAGCGCGTGCGTGCGGCAGAGCGGCAACGGGCACTCGAGGCGGACCTGCGGCACATGCAGAGGTTGGAGTCGATCGGCCAGTTGGCTGGAGGTATGGCTCACGATTTCAACAACCTGCTCCAACCGATCGTCGGGTACGCACAGATGTTGCTGTCCGACTTGAAAGGAGACGACCCGACGGCGAAAGAACTGAGACACATCGAGCATGCGGCGCTGCGGGCCGGCGAGTTGACGCAACAGCTTCTGGCGTTCGGTCGCAAACAGACCTTGGAGATGGGAACGGTTGTCCTCGCGGACATCGTGGAGCGGGTGGGACTCCTCCTGCGGCGCACGCTTCCCGAAGACATCCGGTTGCAGATCGACACCGCCGAGTCGGTCGGCTCCGTATTCGCGGACGTGGCGCAGCTGGAGGCGGTCTTCCTGAACCTGGCAGTGAACGCACGAGATGCCATGCCGGCCGGCGGCGTTTTGTCCATCACTGTTAGTGACGAGTCACTTGACGACGCGTATGTGGAGCGACGTGCAGAAGCCAAGCCGGGTCGCTACGTGAAGGTGACGATTGCCGACACCGGCGTCGGTATGAGTCCGGAGCTGCTGGAGCAGGTGTTCGACCCGTTTTTTACCACAAAGGAGCTGGGGCACGGGACGGGTCTGGGACTGGCGACCGTGTACGGCACCGTCAAACAGCACGACGGCCACGTCTGGGTGCGGAGCGAAGAAGGCAAGGGATCGGTGTTCGAAGTCATTCTTCCCTGTACCGACCTCAAACAGGTGAGGCGATCCGATCCCACTTTGACGGAAGAGGTGCAGGGAGGCACCGAGACGATCCTGTTGGTGGAGGACGAGGAGCTGGTCAGAGTGCTCGTCGCCGATGTTCTGGGTGAGGCGGGGTACCGCGTGTTGGAGGCGAGCGACGGAGAGGAGGCGATCGCCGAGATCGCCGAGCACAAAGGCGCGATCGACGTGCTGCTTACGGACGTTGTGCTGCCCGGAATCAGCGGCCGTGACCTGCACCAATGGGTGCAGGAGCGGCACCCGGAGGTGCCGGTGCTCTTCATGTCAGGGTATGCCTACGATGCCATCAAGCGTCGAGGAATCCTGGATGAGGGGGCGAGCTTCATCCGGAAGCCGTTTGCGATCGACGCGCTCCTGTTGCGGCTGCGCGACCTTTTGGACGGGGAGGCCGAGCGCCCGACGGTAAGCTCGCTGAGCGGTGTCGAGCGGCGCCGAGGAGTGACGGATGAGTGAGCGGAAGGCAGAGATGTGGAGCATGGTAGCGCGATACGCGCTGATTGGGGTAGCCTGGAGCTACATACTCCCGCTGGTGGCGCTGACGGCGGAGGACGCGATCCACGGCATCTCACCCATCGATGCGTTGGGAGATCTGCACCACCATCTGCTTGCCCTGTTTCCGTCCATCGGTGGGGGGATGTTCGGTGCGGTCCTAGGCAGACGAACGGTCGAGCGAATGCGGGCATTGGAGGACGTGCGACAACTCGGCGATCTTTTGCCAATGTGCTCCTCGTGCAAGAAGATCCGCGATGACGATGGTAGTTGGCAGGAGATCGAGGATTTCATAAGCGACCGTTCTGGAACCGAGTTGACCCATGGCCTGTGTCCAGGGTGCGCCCGGGAGTTGTACGGTCACCGCGTGAACGGGCTGTGGTAGGGAGGCGGCAGGAGCGGGAAGACGTGAGGGGGAACCTCTGACTACTCCGCCTTCGTCGCGACCATCGGGTCGACTGATCTGAGAGTCCAGCCCGTTTGTTGGCGTAGCGTTGCGTGTCGTAGTTTGCTGAGGGCATGATGCTCTGGCCGCGTGCGTTTCGCGATGCCGTTCTCTGACGCAATGATGGCAGCCGCTCGGGCATCGGTTCATTGAATGCCCGTGTTTCAGCGTGCCGTCGACAAGAGGTTGAAGCGGGAGAACATGCCAATGAAAACCTTGTCGATCGCACGGGGTTGGCCGAGGCTCGAGCTTTCCCTGGCCCCCCTCCTTGTCTTTCTATCGACCGCAGCGAACGCCTGTTCCAGCATCGACGAATCCGCATCAGCCGTCGGGTTCGTGGCACGAGACAGTGCCGGGATCACGATCGTTGAAAACGACTCTCCCGCGTGGGAGCCAGGGTTGGAATGGACGGTCGGCCCGCTCCAGACGGCGGTTGGCGAGGTGGAGGGAGCGTCGGAGTATCAGCTGTACCGTGTGTTTGACGCGACCAGACTCGCCGACGGCACGGTCGTGGTCGCTAAACTCCGGCACTAGCGAAATTCGCTTTTTCGATCGGACTGGCAGGTTCATTCGCACTGTGGGTCGGGCCGGCGGTGGGCCGGGCGAGTTCCGGCAGGGTGTAAGTCTCAGGGCTCTCGGGCACTGGGAGGGCGACACGCTCTGCGCGTGGGATCTGTATGCGCAGACGCTCTCCGAGTTTTCGCCCGTCGGTGAGTTTATCAGATCGAACAGGCTTCGCAACTCAGATCACATGTACTTCATGAGCAGAGTGTACGGCGGCGGGCTGTTCGGAGACAAGACACTGGCGGTTGCCCTGATAAATCCGACACGGTCGACAGATCGCACTGACGGCATGCAAACCCCAACGGTCCGTTACATACGCTTCAGCGCTGAAGGTGATTCACTCCTGTCGCTAGGAGATTTTCCAGGCACCGAGCGGTACGTCGGGTATGAACCGTCGGGCATGGGAATGTGGTTGACGGATCCGCCGTTTGGAAGAACCATGACCGCACGGACCGCATCTGACCGCCTATACGTGGCAACGGGCCTCAACTACCAGATCGCCGCGTATCGTCAGGATGCGAGTCTCGAGCTGCTGGTTCGCAGGCATCATGAACCTACCGCTGTGACCGATGCGCTACGCGCCTGGGCTCTGGAGCAGCAGGAGGCCGAGATCGCCGATCACTCCGGGCACGCGAGGGATAACTTGTTGCGTGCCTATGCGGAGATGCCCATGCCTGAGGTCCTTCCTCCCTACCGTTCCATAGAGGTAGACGCTCATTCGAATCTCTGGGTTCAGGAGTTCACCGTTGGTCGTGAAACACCCAACGAGTGGTCGGTTTTCGACAAGACGGGCGTGTGGCTCGGTTCGGTTGCGTTACCGCCGGGCCTCGATGTCTACGAGATTGGAGACGACTACATTCTGGGCAAGGTGGAAGATGAACTCGAGGTCGAGCACATCGTGGTATACACGCTGGTGAAGTCGGAACGATGAGCCGCAGATGCTAGTAACCCTTCTCGGGATCACAGATGTTCTCGAGCGGTTCTCCCCTCACGTACCGCTTCAGGTTAGCACAGAAGATGTCCACCATCCTGTCGCCGATGTGGGGGGAGGAATGACTGTCGTGAGGAACGAGTAACACGTTGTCCATGTCCCAAAGTGCGTGAGTTTCGGGCAGGGGTTCTTCAACGAAGGCATCCAGGTACGCGCCGGCGATCCACCCTTCCTTCAGAGCTTTCATCATGACCGGCTCTTCGACCACCTTTCCCCTGCCGATGTTGATCAGGTACGCTGAGTCTTTCATTGTCCTGAACTCTTTCTCATCCAACAGATTCTCAGTCTCAGAGGTAAGAGGCAGAGCGAGTACAACGTAGTCGGCTTCAGGCAGATAGTCGTCGAGCTTGTCAGCGGGAAAAACCGTGTCCACGTAATCGATCGATTCAACTTGCCGCTTGGCGCCAATTACCCTCATACCGAATGCAGTGCATAGCTGAGCCACCTTCTTGCCGATCTTACCCAACCCGATGATGAGAACGGCACTTCCGCCCAGCTCATCATTCTCGAGTCGGTTCCACTCACGATTGTTCTGGTTGATCCGTCGTTGCTTGAGGCGCTTAGCGTGATCCAACATGGCCGCCAGGACACTTTCGGCGATGGGGATGGTGTGCAGTCCGGGTGCGTTGGTGAGCGTTACGGTACCGTGGAGCACCTGGGGAGTGATGTTGTCACTGAAGCCGGTACTGCAGAGCTGCACCCATTCGAGGCTGCGTGTAAAGAATTTGCTATAATCCTCCCAGTCCAGTTCACCGGGATAGTGCACTCGGTTGCCGCCCTCCGCGAGAAGCACGTTGAGACCTTCTACATCGGTTACCTCGTGCGCGGGGACCTCCACGAGCTCGATGTCCGGGGAAACTGAGAGAATCTGTTCCTTGTGCTTCTTCTGCAGCCAGTTCCCGTCCGACCGAGGGAAATGGTAACCTCTAGGAATCCCGCTCACGGCAATCTTGATAATCGTGTCCTTTCAGCCATCGCTTGGCGCGCCAAGAAGAACCGACCGTTGCACCTCATTCTTCCTTTGATCTCAGATTCTCATTTCGACAACCCGCACCCCGGCATGGACTAGCCACCGTCAAGCATAACGGAGAGGAGGACACCCAAACCCGCAACCGCCAGACCAAAGATGATATAAAAGGCTCGGGCTCCATTGCGGCCGAACATCTTCACGAAGAGCCGCGACTTCCAGTGACCCAAAAACCACTCCCAGCCGAAGACGCCTCCCGCGACAGTGAAGAGGCCGACCGAGATGAGAAGAATCTGCACGAGAACGATCAGTTCACTCTCCTTCAGGGAACGATTGCGTAATGATCGGAGTCACCGTACAGAACGCGCCACTCGCCATTGCGGCGCTCCCATAGGAACGTCGTCGGGCCTCGATTCTGGATCAGTTCACCGGAACGCGTGACGATCGAGTCGCGGAAGACAAACGATGACAGTGCGGCGTTCCTCCCAATCGGAATGATGCGAAGATCGGACCAGACAGTAAAGAACAGGTCGAGGGTTGCCATAAACTCGCGGGAGCCTTCGACGACCTGGGGCAAGTCGACGCGATGACCATAGCAACACATCTTGACCTCTGATTCATAAACCTCTTGGACGTACGATCGGTACTCGTCATCCGTCACGACCTTCGTCCCGAGATACGGAGGATGACCTGCCCAATCGGATTCAAGTTCGCAATTGCAGCTGCGCCTGACATGTAGCACTAGCCATCTGTGTCGAAAAGCTCTGGATACAATGTCTTCATGCATTTCGGGCAGATGCTGTGTGAGAACTCCGCATCCGAGTGATCACGAACGTAGCTCTCTACCTGCTCCCAAACTCCTTCATCTGTCCTGATCTCTTTGCAATTCGCGCAAATCGGGATGATCCCCTTGAGCGTCTTTATCTCGCGCAACGCATCTGCAAGGTGGGCTTTGACATCAGCCTCACGACGGACGGCCTCGAACAAACGCCGCCTCCAGCGCTTCATCTCCCAGGATGCGAAGATCCCAATCATGTTCGCGCAGACGAATGCAGCGACCATATCGATGCGAGCGGCGGGCCAGACCAAGACCTTGTGCTGCCAGAAGAGCACGATGTCGCCCACCGTGATGATCGAAGCGACGATCAACTGGCGTTTCAGCGGAAGGGGCAATACCGCATACGCGGCGAGCACAAGAAGCAGGTCCCAGGCCACATGTGTCGTGTAGTCCACCGGCAACATCGCATTTGCCAGAACGATCCCCATCAGCAAGAGAGCTGCCCAGAGGAAGACGACGTTGTCGAAGAACGCGACCCCCGAACTGCGGCGGACGAGCAGGAAGCAAACAATAGCGATTGCAGCGCTGACGCTTCGGACTCCCCACACCGCATAGAGAGCTCTAGAACCTGCCAGAAGCTCCAGGTCAATCGGGAAGGAGAGAACATGGAAAAGGCAAGCCAAGAGCATGCAGCCTATAGCCACTCTGGTGTCCCTCGTTAGAACGCTCAGCCTGAAGCGAGCCTCGAGGTCAGCTGGCGTTAATTTGATCGAGAATTCGGCAAACATTCTCGAGGTCCACCGCAACTGCGCCTCGAGCCAAGACTCGGCTTCCTCGGCATTCTCAAATACCCGAGTCCGCCAACCAGTTTCCTCGACAAACCCCTCCCACATTCGTGTGAGGCCGTACGTCTCTGCTTGCGGTGCGACCACTGCCACCAACGCGCCACGGGGGTTTAGTTTCGATGCCCGAAACATCATGGCGACGCCTTCCCGAATCGCCCCAATGGACACGTCGACCTTCTCCACTCGGGACCAATCGACCAACGCACACAGGTAACGACGCGTCTTCGCATCTGACTCATAGATTTCTTCGACGTAGCATCGGTACTCGTCATCCGTCACGATCCCTCGGCCCGTGATGCGGACGAACGTGCCGTCTCGTAGATACTCTACGTCAATCGGCATACCAAACCCCTTCACAGCAGGACGTATGATCAGACAGACCATCGACATCCGGTACGGTGTGTATGACCTGCCCAATCGGATTCACTGCGTTCATCGAGAGCTGTTCTTTCCGTGGTGACACAAGGAACTCAAACGCCCGGATGTTACCATGGTTGTAAGCCAGCCCCTCCCTCAACGCTCCGTAGCCTGATCCGCGTGCAGCCGCTGACTCACCAGCTGTACGAAACGTGCGGATATCAGTGACGTCACCATGAGCACTAACCAACTGATCCTCCAACGTTCGCGCACATCATTCGCGAGTTAGGCGGCACCGCTGGCGTCCGACCGGGATGCCAGCAGTGCGGGGTCGAGTTTGAAGAAGTCTACGAGCAACGCGTATAGATCAGGTTGACCCTCGCGCAATTGCATCGGTTTCTCAAAGAAGGCTTCGGTGGCAACCGCAAAAAACTCCGCGCGATTCTCTGCTCCGTAGGGATCTAGTGTCGTCAACTCATCGCGCTCCACACGAGCAAGGTGTTCGGCAAATTGGGAAGACACGAGCCCCGCCCAAGCTCTGTAGGCCGAAACGGACTCGACGACGGGGATGCCATCCATGTTTCCGTCCTCGGCGTCGAGCATGTGCGCAAACTCGTGAAGGACCACGTTTTCGCCGTCCGTTGCCACGAGGGTGTCCCGCTGCACTGCATCCCACCCCAGGACAACAACGCCGGACGTCCAAGCCTGGCCGCGAAGTGGCACCTCACGACGAACGATCTGGCCTGAAGACGGCAACTCCACCGTCTTTGGCACGAAGCTCGACGGATACACAAGTATGCGCCGGACACGAGTGTACTTGGGGTAGGGCATCCTCAACAAAAGGAGGCAGGCTTGAGCCGCGATTGTGACTCGAATCTCCTCGGTCACCTCGAGACCACCGCAGCCTTCAATCGGCACGTCGCGCAGGAACAGCTGCATGAGACGAAAGAGTCGATCTTGGTCGGGTGCTGAAAGACGAGCGGCTAGGGGCACCTTGCTGCGGAGGAGTTGAGGCCACGCCGCCGGAATAGGATCCGTTGGTAAGCGAACGGAATCCCTTGCGAGCCAAGAGAGTAGCGTGCCGATGATCTGAGCTATACGACGCATTCGGTTGGCCAATCGTGATGCTGCATTACGACCCTGTGAACAGGCTGCGAGCAAACTCCCTGCCAGCTCATTGAGACACCGGGATTTAATGATGTCACCATGCGCGTAACCAAACCATTGGCACCACGCTCGCCAGCCTCAATCACCTGAGATACAGCGTACGCCCCTCGTGTGAATCGCTACTCATATTCACTCATCCAGTCCAGGAGATCCTGATCGAAGAGTGCAGCTTCCTCGTACTGCGGAGTATGGCCGCTCCTCTCGTACACACGCAGCGTCAGATCTTGGAACATCGGCAGGATTGGATCCCAAGTGGATGGCGGGGCCACGATGAAATCATAGCGTCCGAGCGCCATGAACACGGGCCGGTCGAACGAGTCCAGCCCAGTTGTGACATCGATGTGTGCGAAAGTCCGTCCCCAAACATGACCGATCATTTCCATGTTTGCTTCGACGCCTTCCCACAGCGGCGTAGAATCGAATTCGGCATCATACCAGATCTTCGGGGCGTCACGTATGTAGTCGCGGATGAATGCTTCCCCTGGTTCCAACTCAGTCAAAGGCTCGTCGGGCACTCGTGCCAGGGCCGCTTCCATCGCTGCCTTGCGTTCAATCGAGGCTGTCTCCTGCCAGTTTTGGGCCATTCTCTCGGCGTTCTCGGGGCCAAGGTCCGGTGCGATCCCGATCATGACGACGTGTGACACGTTGTCTGGGTACTTCTTGGCGTACTCGAGTGCCATGAATGCGTGACCTGAATGACCGATGACTGCGACGCGCCCAAGGGCGAGTCCCTGTCGCGCTTGCTCGACGTCGTCGATGATTGTGTCAAGTGCGAACGCCGAGGTGTCCACACTGCCAGGTGAAGGCGCAAAACCTCTGTGATCGAGAAAGACCAAACGCAGGTGGCTGCGCAGATTCTGCGAAAAGATGCGGGGGTAGTACACCGAACTCCCAATCACGATTGTCGGAGTGCCTGTTCCCTCTATCCGATAGTGGAGATTGAATGCTCCGGCTACGACGCTCCCGGTGTCTGCACCGGACATCTGGTGTGGGACGGCTTCGCCGCTTTCCGTCTGCGAACAAGCCGCAGCAAACGCGACTTGTATCAGCAAGGCACAGACATAATGGACTCGATGGTTTTGCGTCATAGCCTCAACACCTCCGTTCTGGGGGAAGTCCTGCAATGCACGCGGTATATGACTCTGCGCATGTCAGCTTCATGCGCACGTCATACAGCGATGGCGCGACGGATCACGTCGGCCGGGAATGGCTTTCCGTGAGCTGGATAGACTTCTCTCGCGCCGGCCTCGAGCAGCATCTGCCAACTGGCAATGACCGCGTCAGGGTCCTCAGCCAAGATCGGTAGACCGGGAGAGAGCCGTAACGGAAATGTGTTCATCGCGAGGTCACCCACGAATGCCTCACCACTATCCAGCAGGACGCTAACCGAACCAGAAGAGTGTCCCGGCGTGTACAGAACGCGACCAGGTATTCCAAACTGAGACAGAGACAGACCCTCGTTTCCCAATGACACGTCGACTTTGGTCGGCGGGACCTTGATCATAGGCATGACCAAAGATTTGGCGATGAGGGCGAGGATCCGACCCCACAGCGTCACGCCAGGCGGATGCGGTGTAATGGACTGCTCCAGCCAGGCGATCTCGCGTTCGTGCATTGCGAGCTTTGCACCCGTGGCCGACTTCAAATCACTCGCGGAGCCAATGTGATCCCAATGGCCGTGCGTTATCACAATCAGCTGCACGTCCTCGGGTTGGATGGAAGCACGCTGCAAACCGGACAGAAATATGTTGACTTTGTTCGGGGCGCCGGCGTCCACGACGACCACGCCATCTGCTCTCAGGACATAGCTCGTATCGAATCCGAGGGCAATGGGGATGATCTCAACAGTCATACACTTTACCTCTCGCGGCGTGATGCCAGTGAAGCCATCGCTGCATGCGCATGCAATACGGCTTGGCTTACGAACACGAGCATTGCCATGTTCAGCCGTTCACTCTACGAGCGCTACAACCTCAGGTGTCAACTCGAAATCACCCCAGGGTGCCTTGAACAGTCGATTCAAGGCATCACCAACGATGTCGAATCGCTCATCTCCCGGTGGTCCCAAATCACCGCACACAACTGCACCCACGCCTACCTTGACCTGGACACGGCAGTCATCATCGAATCGCTGCCACATCTCGGATGTGTTCTCCTGCAATTCCCGCACGGTCTCCACCACCTCACGGCAACGATCCACGGGAAAGGTCAGCAGGACTGCATCACCCAAAACCTTGATTACGCGCCCGTCCACGCGGGTCGCCGCATCCGCGACGGCCGCATAGTACCGTGACAGCAAAGTGAAGGTGTCGGCGTCGCCATGTGCTTTGCACGCTTTCGTGTAACTCAGGACGTGCGTGACCGCAAGGATGAGTTCCACCGTCTTTGTTTCCATCAGCGTGCTATCCTCTGCTTTCATCTTTGATCACGAGACGCCGCCGCCTGCTATGCGGCGGGCAATCACGGACGTAGTCGAGTTGCGAACCCGATAGAGCCATACTCACCGCTACCGATTCGCCCGGAGGCTGGCGGCTGCGTTGACTCGGATCGGGGTCAGTAACCCGGGTCCCCGGTAGGAGCAAGCTTCTGAAGCCACATCTTCTCCAGCACCTGAAGGTCATCGGTCGGATCGTAGTCGGGCTGGTCGCTCGGTGACAACGTGTCGAGAACCTCGAAGTTGAAGGTGTCGGCTCCAGATGCGTTCCAGCCGGCTTGCAGCCGGCGATTGGGATGCCCGCCGATACGCAGCTGGGCGCGGTGGCGATTCAGCGCAGAAGGAAGATCGCGGCTTGTTCCGATCAACGCCTTTCCATTCGTCGTGTTGTGTACTCGGTAGACGCCCATCGGACGTGGCGTCTCCTTGTACTCACGAATCAACGCTTTGCGATCCATGCCCCCTCCCCATTGGTCTACCACCACGGTTTCGCACCATTGGTATCGCCGGCCACTCTGCCACGAGACCTGGCCGCTTCGACCTCAATGGGGAACGCGGGCTTCCGGGGTCGATCTCAAACGTGCTGGTCAACAAGGATCGGGTTTCCGTCCGGGTCAACCGCGATAAAACTGGCGGGTCCGTTGGTGGCCTCATCGGCTTCAGCTATTAGCTGCACGCCTTCCGCTTTCAGCTGGCGCTGAATATCGCGCACGTCGGTAAAGATGTCGAGCTTGCCGGCGTCGCTGTCCCAGCCTGGATTGAAAGTCAACGTGTTCTTCTCGAACATGCCCTGAAAGAGACCGATCGCGTGCTCGCCGTTCTTCATGATCAGCCAGTGTTGGGAGGCCTCTCCGGCGAAGACCGTGAAGCCAAACTTCTCGTAGAAGGTTCTCGAAGCTTGAAGATCTTTGACGGCCAAGCTAATCGAGAACGCGCCGAGTTCCATACCTTGCTCCTTTGGAAAGAGGTACAAACGCGTGCTAGGCTGACCTTACCCACGGTCCTTGTATTTCGGGTGATACTTCAACGTTTTGAGCGCCGTCTTCCACTCGGACAAGGCTGCGGCCTGGGCACGGGGGTCATCCTTCCGCGACTCATATGCGGCTTCAGCCCGGAGTTTCTTGAAGCTGTTCAAGCGCCCCGGGTCCAAGTCTCCACTTTGTATTGCTTTGTGGACCGCGCAGTGCGGCTCTCCTTCGTGTCGGCAATCGCGGAACCGACAGCCATGAGAAAGCTCCTCGATGTCTGGGAAGGCATGGTCCAAGCCCTCCCCCAAAGCCCAGACGCGCAACTCTCGAATACCGGGCGAGTCTAGGAGGAGCGCTCCACCCGAAATCCGGAACAACTCCCGCCGGGTCGTTACGTGGCGTCCCTTTCGATCACCGTTGCGCACTTCACCGGTGGCGGCAACGACCGCTCCGGAGAGCAGATTGACCAATGTCGACTTTCCGACTCCCGATGGTCCGAGAAGGGAGACTGTGGAGCCGGGGATCAGAGTCTCTCGGAGGTTTTGGACGCTCTCCCGATCCTCAGAGCTCACGCTCCTGATCGGCACGCCGACTGCGACAGTCTCAACCCGCGATACCCAGGCTTCCAAGTCGTCCGCCAAATCCGATTTGGTGAGGATGACCTCTGGAGAGGCACCGCTGTCCCACACCACGGCCAGATAGCGTTCGAGACGCCGCGGGTTGAAGTCCATATCCAGGCCGTGCACGACCCAGACCTTGTCCACGTTTGACGCTAGTACTTGTTCTGACCCGCCGGTGCCCGCGGTGCCTCTCGATATCCAAGACCGGCGAGGAAACACAGCCAGGATTGACCATGGATCGGTTGACGTAGGGCCCGGCTCGGCGATAACCCAGTCTCCGACCACCGGGTGCTGGTCCTTTTCTGACGCCGATGGAATTCGCGCAGTCTCTTGGCCCGATTGTGTCCAAACAGTCCAAGTCGCTCGGTCTTGACCCACGATTCGGGCGACCTTTGAGGAATCGGCACCTAGCAAAGCAGCTTGTTGTGCCCATTGGTCGTCCCAGCCCCATTCCCTAAGGGTCATCCGTCCACCCTCCGCTCTCGTGACGCTTCATACGCGTGTCAGAACGCATCTCGTTCTCGTTCGAAAAGACCAGTTGTCGGGTCAATACGCACCCACTCATAGTCCAACGCTCAGGGGTCAGGCGTCGTCAAGCCCGGACCAGTGCGTGTGGACCATTTCCCATGCTCCATTGGCCTGTCTGTACACGCACGTACCTCTCCCGCGTGCGAGCAACTCTCCCTCCGACGAGAACGCATGGTATTGCAGTGTGAGTATCCCGACGCTTCCGTACACTTGGACCTTGGGATCCACGACCTCGTACTTGTGCGGAGGGATTTGCCCCTTTAACGCCGAGAGGTACTCGCGGAACGCATGGATCCCGTCCACGCGGGCGTGGGCTGGGACGTTATGGAAATACGTGACGTCGGCGGCGGCGGATTGTCCGTACCCTTCGGTATCCCCGTCGGACCAGCGGTCGAAATCCTTGTGTGCCTGGGCGAGGACAGCATCCTCAGGATTCGCGTGCTCCATGCTCAGATTTCCCCCATTCAATTGTCGGATGCGTTCTAGCGCATGTTGAGAGCACGCCCCAAGCTGCTACCATGGGTTTGTGGAAGACCTGTGGATCACAGCAGCGAGCGGCTCTCATGAAATGCATGACCAAGTATGTGGCGTTGGACGTGCACCAGGCAACCACGGTGGCCTCGGTGCGGGGAGAGAGCGGACGGGTGCTTGCACGAACGATCTTGCCGACGGAGGAGCCAGCCCTCGTGGAGTTTTTCGGTGGGATGCGTGGCGCAGTACGCGTGACCTTTGAGGTTGGGACCCAATCGCAGTGGTTGTATGAGTTGGTGGCGCCGCTTGTGGATCGAGTCCCACTTCTTTCAGGGTCACGTTTCTCTCCGATCGCACCCGCAAGAACCTGGAATTGTTCGTCGCACGTTTGTTCCTCAACCCGCGCAGCTGGTGCTCTCGACCGTTGGTCGGGCGAGCGTCTCGACGTCCGGCAAGCTGGCCGGGCTCGAGTTGAGGCTGCCTTTCTGAGAGACGCGCTCGTTGGTAGTTTGCTTAGGTTGTCTAGGGAGATCTTCCCCGGGGTCCAACCGGAATATTGAATTGAAAGGGAAAGCACACGATGAGGCAGAAGATCGGCACAGCGTTCAAGATCACCATGTCTGACGTCTTCCTCACACTTCTAGCCCTCCTTGTCGTGTCTGCTCCCAATGAGATGTCGGCGCAAACCCGTTCCGCTGGTGTTGGCTCTGACTCCGTTCTCCGTGCGGTTAGAACAGACGCACCGATTCGTATCGATGGGGTGTTGGACGAAGCCGTCTGGCACACGACCGAACCGGTCAGCGGATTCCGTCAGCGTTGGCCTGCGGATGGCTCTCCGGCCTCTGAAAGAACGGAAGTGCGAGTGGCCTACGATGACGGGGCCATCTACTTCGGATTGATTCTGTTCGATTCCGAGCCGGATCGAATCATGCGCACTATCCTGCACAGGGAAGGTCGCATCGACAAGGACGATCGCATCATCATCGCCCTGGACACGTATCACGACCGCCGTAGCG
>JBDGYW010000026.1:0-19825 GCA_039588935.1 Gemmatimonadota bacterium
TCAACTCCATCCCCACAACTGCACTGGACTTCATTCGGGCCAATCATCGTTTCTACTACGGACACACGTCCCACGGCAGTCAGATAATGACAGGGCTCAGCATGTTGGCTGCTGAGGGCGCGCAGTACGCAGTGCCGACATTTCACGAAGTCGGAGACGACCTCGGCCACAATGGAGATGTCTCCTGGGCTGCTGCGACTCGTTCCTATCTCGATGCGCATCCGGGAGAGTACAACGTCGTGATGTGGTCGTGGTGCGGCGGAGCGTCTGACAACACTGAGGCAGGCATCAACACGTACCTGAACACAATGGCTCAGCTGGAGGCCGATTACCCCGACGTCCTATTCATCTACATGACAGGACACTTGGACGGCACCGGCGTGGCCGGGAACCTCTACGCGCGGAACAATCAGATTCGAGCATATGCTGCCGCGAACGACAAGGTGTTGTTCGACTTCGCGGACATCGAGAGCTACGACCCTGACGGCAGTTATTTCCCAGATGCCTCTGACGACTGTGGCTGGTGTTCTACCTGGTGCGCGAGCCACAGCTGCCCAGCATGTGGCAGCTGTGCGCACTCACACTGCTTCAACTGCTACTTGAAGGGCAAGGCGTTCTGGTGGATGATGGCCCGCGTTGCCGGTTGGGAGCCCTCAACCTAGAACGAGGTTTCTGTGTGCCCTCGTCATCATAGTCTTTGTCGACACTCCGTGTGGGCACACCGATTCGCAATACCCAGCACACCCATCGCACGCGTCGGCTCTCGTGGTCTCGAGCCGTGCGTACTTCTCCATCGCGAGCTTCTCCCGTCCGTGCGCCTCGAAGTAATGGTTATACCGAAGGATCGTGTTCACCGGTACACGCTGCGGACATGACGGTTCGCAAACTCCACATGCGTGACGACAGTAGAAGCGTCCCAGCAAGGTGCCGTAGCTGTCCAGCATCGAGCCATCTGATCTGCTCAGCCGTTGCCCCGATAGCAATACGAACGAGTCCAGGGCATCGAACGTGTTGATCGTGGGGCACACCGAATGCACACCTGGGTTGTCGAGGACGAACTTTGTGGCTGCCCGGCGAACCTCATCAGTCGACTGAAGGCCGTAGCGCTGCCTGAACTCAGCAGCACCGGCGGCGAAGGCATCGTAGTCATCAGCCAGCTGCTGCACCCTCTCAGGGATCTCACGACCGCTCTGGCGCCTCTGCTCATTCGCCTCTGCAACCCGTACATTCACGTTCACAGGATCGGTCTTCATCAACGTGACACCCATGTTCTTGGCCCGGCACATCTCGATGACGCGCTCACCCTGCTCCTTTTGCAGGAAGTTGTAGACGAACAAGGCCACATCGAATCTGCCGTCCTCGGCAGCGGCACCGATTACGTCCTCCATCGTGTCTTCCGTGCGGCCGTACACCGAGTGCTCCGTGCCGTGATTAGAAAGCCCTGAGAAACGAACCTTGCCTTCCGCCTTGAGTTCCTGAATCAACCTGTGATAAGGCTCATGCTTCACCTGATCGGCAAGCGGAGCCATGTGGATCATCAGGCAATCGACGTAGTCGGTCTGCAGTCTCTCCAGACATTGATGGAAGCGTCGTTTGAGGACCTCGAACTCCCCACCGCCACCGAATGTCAGGTTCAGCTTACTGGTCAGGAATATGGAGCTACGATCGCGGCCCTCTAGCGCCTGACCTACGGCACGCTCAGATTGTCCGTTCGCATAATGCTCGGCAGTATCGATGTAGTTCACACCCATATCCAGCGCGACTTCCATCACATTGGCATTGTTGAGGAACCCTCCTCCGAACCCGATGTCGGAGACCTCGAATCCGGTCCGTCCCAGAGTGCGAAACTCACGTACGCGAATATCTTGGTCCGAATCCCCACCTTCTCTATTGACTTGGCACGACGCAGATGCCAAGCCACCTCCCGCGACGGCAGCACCAGTTGTCTTCAGGAACCCACGACGGCTTACTCTCTGCTTCGATCCCATCGAATCCTCCGAATCAACGATTGTGTGGTGCTCAATACACCGATGTCTCGAGATTGATCAAGAGAAGGTCGCCATCAACATACTCGCAGTGACACGAACAAGACTACGCAGGAGAAACTAGGTGGGTTCCATCCAGTGTCGATTCTCGAGGAGTTGCCCTTGGATTCTAATCACATTTGAGAGCAACGACTGGGTCGGTCAATGTCGCCCGCCTAGCAGGTACGTAGCTCGCAACGAGGCCCACCACCATGAAGAGACCAACGATGACCCCGAATGTGAGCGGATCAGCCGGGCTCAACCCGTAGAGCATACTCCGGACCAGAACTGCCGCGCAGAACGCCAGCGGGAGACCAACGCAAAGTCCAAGGGCAACGAGCTTGAGTCCCTCTCCCAGCACAACTCTCCGGATGGACCGGCCATCCGCTCCGAGTGCAATTCGAATGCCGATTTCCCTGAAACGCAATGAGACGGAGTACGAGAGAACGCCGTACAGGCCAACGGACGCTAGAATTGCACCGACGATGCCGAATGCGGCCGCGGTCGCAGCCGCAGCTCGATTTGGCAACAACGAAAGGCCTATCACCTGTGCATAGGGAGCGTTGGTCTGAGCGGGCAAATGAGGATCGAGACTGCGCGATATCTCAGCCACTTCGCGAGCGATATCGGCCCTGCCTTCGAGAGTCCGGATAACCAAAGATCCGCTGGAAGCGTGCCGTTGTGAGCGTGACCAATAGACCATTGGTCGGGGCTGCTCGCCTACCGTTCGGTACTTTCCATCCCTCACAACGCCAATTACTTCGTGTGAGATGTCCCCTTCAGGTAAGAGCTTGCCAATCGGGTTTTCGTCCGGCCACAGCAATTCCGCCGCCGTTTCGTTCAGTACGGCGACGCGGCCCGTCCCTGCTCGATCTCCTGCATCGAAGTTTCTGCCAGCTACAAAACCGATGCGCAACGTCTCGAAGTACTCGGGCGTAACCGCATTGAGGGCGGCGCTCACGTACTCGTCACTGCCAGTCGCTTCGCGGCCAGGCACCGCAAATGCCGTCCCTATGTACTCAAAGCCCAAGGGCAACACCCACGCTACGGCGGCCGATTCGACCCCTGGGAGTGCCGAAGCACGCTCGCGCAAGGTCTGGAAGAAGGCCGTGCCTTCTTCGTTCGAGTAATTATGAAGAGAAACATCAACCGAATACACGTGCACGTTCTCTGACTCAAAACCCAGCTCGACGCCATCAGCCTGACTCAAGGCACGCAGGAACACGCCGGCAACGACCAGGAGCACAACCGATCCGGTCACTTGAGCGACTACAAAGCTGCTTCGCAATCTGCTGCGACGGCGTCCACCATTGCCACTATCATCTCTAAGCGACGAGACAAGATCGGATTTTGTGACTTGAAGGGCTGGTGCGAGGCCAAACAACATTCCGGTCAGGAATCCCACGACAACCGTGAACACCAACACGCGTAAGTCCGGCGAGAAGTCCAGGAACATCGGAATGGGAACGGGTGGCCGCAGACTACCGAGCGCCTGTGTCGCCCAGAGCGTGAATACGATTCCCAGACCACCGCCCAGAAGAAACAGCAACAGACTCTCGGTCAAGAGCTGCCGAACGATCCTTCCCCGTCCCGCCCCCACCGCAAGCCGCACCGCGATCTCTCTCGAGCGGGCCGATCCGCGGGACAGCAGCATTCCAGCAACATTCACACATGCGATCAGCAGCACAATGCTTGCGATGGCAAACAGGAGAACCACAAACAAAGTCACCGGCTTCCGAGCGAATTCGATCATCCCGCCGTACGGACTCACAACCAAACTCGCGGTTTCAAACGCGTCGGGGTGTTGTTCACGTTGTCGTTCTGTCGCTACCGCAAAGGCGGCCGCTACCTGGCTAAACGACGCGTTCGGAGCCATTCGTCCGATTCCAGCTACCTCACTTTGGCTTCGAGAATCGAGCTTGAGGATGGAGACGGCTTCGCCCATTGCCATCGGGACCCAGACGCCAAAGTCGTAGCCTGTGACGTGGCCTTGGAAGCCTTCTTCGGCAATACCGATCACAGTGAACGATGTTCTGTTGATATTCACTGTCCTACCTACTACGGCCGAGTCGCCACCGAATCTTCTCAACCACTGTCTGAAGCTCAACACAGCTACAGGAGAAGCGTTGGGAGACACATCTTCTTCGGGCGCAAAGAAACGGCCCAAATGGGGTCGCGTACCTAGAATCCGGAAGTAGTTTGCAGATACCGCGAGACCTGCAACGCGGTCTGGCTCGGCATCGGGACCAGAGGAGAGGCTGCCGGTAAATAGCGACAGCCCTCCAAAATCGCTCAGGCCCGTATCGTACTCGCTGAGTTCGCGGAATGTAGGGTACGACAACATTCCCGGCTCAGAACCAGCCTGCCGCGCCTTGAATATTGTGACTAGTCCGTCCGGATTCCGGACACCCGGGGGAGTCCGAATCAGTAGAGAGTTGGCAACGCTGAAGATCGTAGTTGTCGCACCAATGCCTAGCGCGATCGTGAGCGCAGCGATGGCAACAAAGCCGGGGGACTTCGTCCATAGCCTCAAAGCGTACCCAGCATCCTGAAGCAGGGAGCCGACCCCGAACATCGTCCGCTCCCGATGGCCGGGGACGTTCTCTCCAGGTCGACGGGCACGGCGCCGGCTCCACCGCTCGCGCGGAACAGACCTGGTCATGTCGCCAACAACCGTCTTCCACGCACGCGGCCGGCCATGGACTGACAGCAGATCGTGAAAGTCCTCACACATCTGTTCGCTGAACCGGAATCTGAACGGCCGAGGGTAGAAACACAGAAGCAGCCGGTATACGAAGAGCGATGCTCCGAATCCACCGCGTTTCACAACGCTAGATCTCGCGAGGCACGAGGCCCTTTTCTCGCACCATATCGGTCAATCTCGCTAGCCGTTCCGACTCCGCTTCGAGCACCATTCGGCCTCGTTCAGTCATCCCAAACAATCGACGCTTGCCGCCTTCCGTAGCCCCGCAATCCTTGACCAATCCGGCCTCCTCCATACGCTGAAGCGATCCGTAGATGGTCCCGGGCCCCATCTTCATCGTTGACTCAGTGACATGTTCGACGGACCGCATAATCGCGTAACCGTGAAGATCACCATCCGCGAGCGCCAACAGGATGTGAAATACCGCAGGAGTCAAAGGTGTGTGGATTCCGACCTCGCCTCTCGATTTCGGCACAGTCACTCCCGCGTATTACCGTTGCAGTATTACCGTTACGGTAATATACGGAGTGGATGGGCGGATGGTTTCAGAGACGGGCTAGGGGCGGGAGAGGAGGAGGAAGGACAGGAGTTGCACTGGCGGCATGGGCGGCATACGCGGAATGTGCGTGTGATGTCAGCGTCGCGACGTGCGTCCCCAACTTGGACGACCATCAAAAGCATCGTTGTCCGTGAGTTGTGTGATGGCGCTTCCGTCCACATTCATTACGAAGATTTCGAAGTCTCCGTCCCGATAGCCTTGAAACGCTATCCGACGTCCCGTAGGTGACCAGCACGGGTACTCGCTGACCGTCCCGGCACTCGTGACAGCGCGGTCGTTCAATCCGTCTGCACCAATCAAATGAAGTTCCACCGATCCACCCAAGAAAGGAGGACCTTCGGCTGACGCGTAGACGATTTCCGTCCCATCGGGAGACCACCGTGGCATCATCGACCAATCGGTTGGACTCTGGACCAATTGAGTGCCGCCTCCAACAATATCCAGAACCCAAATTTCCATCGCGTCTTCCTTCGACACGTTCGCTAGTAGTTCCGAACCATCCGGTGAGACGGTGGGGAGTTTGAAGCTGACGTGGCCGTCGGTCACTTGCTCCAGCGAGCCCGATTCTACATCGACCACCCAAACCTCTGGCCCACTGCCTCTGTGCCTCCTGAAGTACAACGACGTCCCGTCCGATGACCATGAAGGCTCATCTTCTTCGTCACTTCCGTCAGTTACACGTCGTTGGTCGTCGCCGTTCATCCCCATGACGAAGACGCTACTGATGCCTTCTCTGTCTGATACAAAAGCGATGCGCGTGCCATCGGGCGAGATCGTGGGCGAGTGATCCGCCGCTCGTAGTTCTGATAGCCTACGTACCTCGGAGCCGTCTGTGGCCATGACGAAGATGTCCAGAGAGCCGTGTCGGTTGGACTGAAACGCGATCAATTCTGTGTGGCCCTGAGCATGCGTGGCCGACGTCAATACCGCGAGCAACGCAACAACGGAGACCGCGTGCGGTCGAACCTTGTTCATGCACATCGAACCGCCTCCAGTTTTCATTTGATTCTCTAGAAGTAAGCGTCGCGGCCTACCATTAGATTGTCAAGGGGACGAGAGGTACGTGCTGATCCCTTGTTTCACGGAAGCAAGATGTGTTATTCTACTTTAGACAATCTAGGGATAGTCACCCTCTCACACTGGATTGTCAAAGGCAATTCACCACCCGGTGCCGAGGAGTGCATGTGACCTGGCTGCGAGCAATTCTGATTCGAATGGGCTGGCGCGGCGGGCTCGATCAGCTGCAGCGTGAAATCGACGAGGAATTGTCATTCCACCTCGAGATGAAGGTGGCTTCGAATTTGGCGTCAGGTATGAATGAGGTGGATGCGCGCAGTGATGCCCAGCGATGTCTGGGAGATGTTGAAGACATCCCACGAAGGGGTGCGCGAATTCTCGCCGGTGTGCCGAGAACTCCGAGGAAGGTATTGGGCCTGTTTGCTCTCCTCCAGGATGTCCGCATCTCCATCCGTCACATTAGGTCGAATCCTGGATACGCCATCTCAGTAGTCGGGGTACTGGCGTTGGGACTCGCGGCAAGCACCACCGTCTTCACTTACTTGAGGAGCTACTACCAGCCCTTCCCCGGGGCCGATTCAGCCGGGCTGATTCGAGTGTTCAACCGGAGCGATGCGGATGCGTACGGAGATCTGTCTTACCCGGACTATATGGACCTCACGCGCCTGAACAGCTCCGCGTTTTTGGGCGTTGCAGGCGACCGACCGGGATTCGCAGCGAGTGTGCGGTTCGAGGGTGGCGGTACAGAAGTGCTCTTCGGGAATGCGGTGACAGGATCGTTCTTTTCGGTTTTGAAGATCGAGATGAGTTTGGGTCGTCCGATCCTCCCAGACGATGATCGCCCGGATGCCGCTCCGACAGTTGTGCTCTCCGACGCATATTGGCGGTCGCATTTTGCCGCAGACCCGTCAGTCATCGGACAGACGCTGTATCTGAACAACAATCCCTACACCATCATCGGCGTCGTTACCCCAGAGTTTAGGGGATCGAGTGCGTCAAGCCGTCCCGACGTATGGCTCCCATTCGCAGAATACCGACGTGTCTATTGGGCACGCTCCAACATCGAGGAGAATCGGGACGTTGGGGTGATGCAAGTCTACCTCAAGCTCGCCGAGCGAAGAACTGCTGAGCACGGCGAAGCCGAACTCACGGCATTCGCTCGTGGCTTAGATGCCAGTGCTCCTCTGGAAACCGGTACTCGTAGCTTCTTCGTTGCTCCGGCGACTTGGATACATCCGCGCGCTCGCCAAGCCGAGTCCACGGCGAACAGAGTCATGTTGGCGGCCGCGTCTGGGCTCCTCCTCTTGGCATGCGCGAATGTTGCGAACCTCTTGTTGTCTGTGGCCGCCCGCCGTAGACAGGAAATGGCGCTGAGAGCAACGCAAGGCGCCACACCGTGGCGACTGGTCCGTCAGGTACTCACTGAAAACACCATGTTGTCATTTGTCGCGGGCTCAATTGCGTTTGCTCTCACGGGCCCAGCTGCAGCTCGACTCGGTTCATACTTTGACCGGCCCAGTGTGTGGGGTGCCGCGGTGCCACGCGAGGTGTCCGTCGACTTGTCCGTGTTTCTCTTCGCATTCACGGTTTCAGTCCTTACTGGCATCTTCGTCGGTGCGCTGCCTGCCCTACGCGTAGCGCGCCGCGACCTGGTGTCCTACCTGTGGGCTGGCGCGGGCTCGAGCCGACTGCGCACCAGGTCTGGACGCAGGCAGTTTCTGGGCGCGCGTGACATGCTGGTCTCATTACAGGTAGCCCTGTCGGTGTTTCTGCTCGTTATAGGCGGTTTGGTATTCCGCAGCCTAGAAGCCGCGCAGAGTGTCGAGGCCGGGTTCGACACCGACAACCTTGTATCGAGCTACATATCGGTGAGCAGCATGGCGGGAGTACCCGTGGACGGGCGAGAACTCTTCTATAGGGAGTTGATAGCCCGCTTCAACGACGAGCCTTGGGTGAGGGCGACGACGGTTGCCGCACAGGCACCACTCACCGGCCATCCGACAGAGGAGTATCGAGTAGAAGGACAGGATGAGGAGATCGCTCTCACCGTGGCAAGGGTCGTTCCTGGGTTCTACGAGGTTGTCGGGATGCGAGTCACCTCTGGTCGCCCGTTCGAGGTAACCGATGACGCGGACGCTCCCAACGTTGCCATAGTCAATGAAACGCTTGTTCGGCGCTACTTCAATGGAAACGACCCTACCGGTCGCAGCGTCTGGCAGGTCGACGCCGAGGGAGAGGCCACACGAGGTTTTGAGATCGTCGGAGTGGTGGGTGACGCAAAGATCACGTCGCTGCTTGGTGAGCAGGAGGCGGTTTTGTACCTCTGTTACCCGCAGCACTACTACACGCCCGGGAACGCCCTCCTCGTGTCACCAAATGTGGATCCCGCTTCCGCTGTGCCGTTGCTGCGTCAGGAATTGAGGGATGTCAGTCCCAGGTTGGCGTTGGTGAATGCCCTCCCCTACTCTCGCGTTGTCAGCGGCTTCACCTACCCGCAGCGGATGAATGCGGAGCTGTTCTCGGTGCTGGCTATATCCGGTCTCATATTGGCCACGGTAGGAATCTTTGGTGTGTTGAGCCTCGCGGTTGGTGAACGAACCCGTGAAATCGGAGTTCGTCTCGCACTCGGCGCACCAGATCGGGACATCGCATTATCAGTGGCCAGCCGTGCAGCCATCGCAGTCGCACTTGGAGCGGCGGTCGGCTTGGCCGTCTCCATGTCGGCCTCTCGTTTTGTACGTGGACTGCTATTCGGTGTTGAGCCCTCGGATCCCGTCTCAATTGCGTTGGCGCCACTCATTCTTCTCTCGGCCGCCATGCTCGCCACGTGGCTTCCCACGCGTCGCGCCCTCCGAGTAGACGCAGCAATCTCGCTACGGGAGGAGTAGGAATGGCCCGCCCCTTAACGCAGCAGCACCCGGCACACAGAGGAAATCATGAATTCTGAACGCGGCGACCTCCTGCGAGGCACACTCGAGATGCTCATCCTCAGAAGCCTCGAGGATGGCCCGAGACACGGCTACGGGATTACCGAGCGGCTTCAGGATGTGTCAAATGAAGTCCTGACGGTAGACGAAGGATCCCTCTACCCGGCCCTTTACCGGATGCAACGGCGTGGCTGGCTCACTTCGAAGTGGGGTAGGAGTGAGAACAACCGCAAGGCGCGGTTCTATTCGCTAACGCGAAAGGGCAGGAAACACCTGGATAAAGCTGCAAGGAGTTGGGCTCGCTTCAGTGAAGCGGTCACGAAGGCGATGAAGCCTACCTGATCCGAGCGACGCAGGCCGCTTCCGATTTCCTCACTTTCCTCGTTTAATTAGGGTTCCGCATCGGAGTGCAACCACTGCACCCGATGCGGAACATTCTCCACTCACAGCCGTGGATACGATTGCGCCGCGATCTTTGCGCTGCAGGGACCTAAATGGGCATTTCAGGAGGGAAACCACAAATGGTGCACTATAGAGAACTCGGGCTGGTCAATACCAAGGAGCTGTTCAAGAAGGCAATGGATGGCGGCTACGCGATCCCGGCATACAACTTCAACAACCTCGAGCAGCTTCAAGCAATCATCATGGCGTGCAGCGAAACCAGAAGCCCGGTGATCCTCCAGGTGTCAAAAGGGGCTCGGAGTTACGCTAATCAGACGATGCTCGTGCACATGGCCCGCGGCGCGGTCGAGATGGCCAAGGAGATCTCCGACCCGCCAATCCCAATCGTCGTGCACCTCGATCACGGCGACTCCTATGAACTCTGTGTCTCCTGCATCGAGACCGGCTTCTCATCTGTGATGATCGACGGCTCGCATCTTCCTTACGAAGAGAACATCACACTCACGCGCAAAGTGGCAGACTTCGCTCACCAGCACGACGTGTCGGTTGAAGGGGAACTCGGGGTGTTAGCCGGCATCGAGGAACATGTACAGCACGAGCAATCACTGTACACGAAACCCGAAGAGGTAGAGGACTTCGTCGGCCGCACCGAAGTCGACAGCCTCGCGATCTCTATCGGCACGTCACACGGGGCCTATAAGTTCCCGCTGGACGCCGAGATCCCACCGCTCCGGTTCGACATCCTGGAGGAAATCGAAGAGCGGCTACCCGGATTTCCGATCGTGCTGCACGGTGCTTCGAGCGTGGTCCCCGAGTACGTGGAGATGATCAACCAGTACGGAGGTAGGATCGAGGGCGCGCGAGGTGTGGAGGAGGATCAACTCAGGCGTGCCGCCCGGTCAGCCGTCTGCAAGGTGAACATCGACAGCGACGGCCGCCTGGCAATGACCGGGTTGATTCGGAAGGCGTTGACCGAGAACCCCGAGAACTTCGATCCCAGGAAATACCTGGGGCCCGCGCGAGACGGATTGATCGACCTGATGAAGCACAAGAACCAAGCGGTGCTTGGCAGCGCCGGTAACGGTTAGCGAAAGAGGCACGCAACCGCAATCGACGCCGCACCACCAACCCTGGTGGGGCGGCGTTTGAGTTCACCGTCAATCTCATGAACTAACCACTGAAACAACCTCAACTATTCCCTCGTAGGATATAGCTCAGACGGCAATAGTGTCGGTTACACCCATCGGGAATAACTGCATGACAGAACAGAAAGAGCCGAATCCTGAAGGTCTTCTGCCCCTATCGGTGCCTGTTTTCCAAATCCTGCTGTCGCTCGCCGAGGCCGACAAACATGGATACGGAATCATCGGCGACGTTCGCGCCCGCAGCAGGGACGAGGTGGTGTTGAGTACCAGCACTCTCTACGGCGCCATCAAGCGAATGATGCGAGACGGGCTGGTGGAACGATCCGACATGCGTCCGGGCCCTGAGCTCGACGACGAGCGACGGCGTTACTACCGCATAACCGATTTCGGCCGTGAAGTCGCTGCCTGCGAAGCTCAACGAATCAGCAGGCTCGCCGAGATGGTACGTGACACGCAGTTCGTAACCCGAACTCACTGAATGACACCCTCGAAGCATCCACAAGCCGGCCGGAGTCTCGGCCAGCGTCTCTTCGCACGCTTGGCGTGGCTGATACTACCGAGTGCGTTCTACGGCGAATTTGGGCAGGAGTTGTTGTCGTCGTTCGCCGACTCTCAGAAGTCGACCCCGCGTGGTGTACCCGCCGCGGCACGTCTGTGGGTACGCGAAATCCGTGGACTTTTCGTGACCGCGCTCCATGAATATCAGGACTCCGCCGCCACGCGCTTCGGTAGCAACGGTCGAAGACGAGTCAACCCACCAGCACCAAGAAGGAATGGGCAGATGCTGAGTTCGCTGCGCAAAGACCTCAAATACGCCTTTCGGATGACGCTGAAAACGCCGGTGGTCACCGCCATCGCCATCGTGTCGCTGGCACTCGGCGTTGCGGCGAACACAACAATCTTCGCGATCGTAAATCAGTGGCTGCTGAGGCCTTTTCCGTACCACGAGTCTGAGAACCTGGTCATGCTGTGGGAGGATGATCGCAATACTCCGGGGGACCAGGAACTCGTGTCAGTCGCCAACTACCTCGACTGGCGGGACTTGGCAGCCTCATTTCAGTCGATCGTCGCCTCAGAGTTCGGCGTGGCAAACCTCACAGGACTTGACCGACCCGAACGCGTGAATACGACTGCGGTAACACCAAACACATTCTCCGTACTGAGCGCCGATCCGTTGCTCGGACGCACGTTCCATACCGACGAAGGCGGGCCCGAAGACAATCCCGTCGTGGTTCTGGGTGAGCTGTTGTGGCGAACTCGATTCGGCGCCGACCCGGAGACAGTAGGGCGAACGGTGACACTCGACGGCCGGCGCTACACTGTCGTTGGAGTAATGCCTGAGACCTTCGACTTCCTGCTGGGAGGTGTTGAACTCTGGATCGCAGACAATTTCGAGGATCGACGAGAGCAACGCGCAAACAGAGGGTTACTTGTCACCGCTCGCCTCGAGACGGGCGTCACACCGATCCAAGCACAGTCCGAAATGACGGCGATCGCCGCGCGCCTCGAGGACCTCCACCCTGCGGCCAACAGTGATTACGGCGTCAACGTAGAGACGCTGCGTGAGATATTCCCCGGACCTACGGATAGGGCAACAGTTCAGCTTCTGATGGGAGTGGTGTTCCTTGTGCTGATGGTGGCGTGCGTGAACGTCGCCAGCCTGCTGATGGCCAAGACTGACGCGCGCCAGAAGGAGATCGCCGTCCGCGTGGCTCTTGGCGCTGGGCGCGGCCGACTAGTGCGCCAGCTCCTCACGGAAAGCGTCTTGCTTGCCGCGGTTGCCGGAACGCTGGGGTTCATTCTTTCCGTCTGGGGCGTCGCTTGGATGGCAGCAGCCATGCCGAACGAGATTCCGCACAGCTTCACGCCAAAGATGCACGGAACAGTCATTGTGTTCAGCGTTGTCCTGTCACTGCTGGCCGGTCTAACCTTTGGGATCACGCCTGCCATGCAGGCGGTGAAAGGCGGTTTGCATTCCCCGTTGATCGAAGGCAGTCGCGGGGGAACCGCAACACGACATAGGAGGAGAATCCGCAGCCTCTTCGTCATCGCCGAGTTCGCCATGGCGCTGACGATTCTGGTTGGAGCGGGACTATTGATGGACCTGTTTCACCAACGTCTGGCCATCGATCCTGGCTACGATGGGGACAAGCTCCTCACCATGGAGTTGACCCTGCCAGAGCATAGGTATGAACATGACGACGCGCTGGTCGGTTTCGTAGACGAGATCGAGAGAGAGCTCGACGGCCTCTCCGGGTCAGCCGGATATGCACTCATGAACGTACGGCCACGCACGAGAGGCATGCCGATCACAGAGTTCACAGTCGACGGAGTGCCCGTCGAGGCTGGTGAGGAACCCACTACCACCTGGCTGTCAGTCTCCGCTGACTACTTCAGCACCATGGAGATTGCCGTGCTTCACGGTCGCATGTTCAATACGACCGACCGAGCAGATGCCCTGCCAGTCGTGATGGTCAACGAAAGAATGGTTGAACGTTTCCTTGACGGCGAAGATCCCGTCGGCAGGCGGTTGACCATCCAAGGTGAGTCGAGGGAGATAGTGGGGGTGGCGAGAAACATCGCTCAGGAACGCCTCACCGGACTCACGCCCACCTCTCCCAGCGTTTATTTCCCGGTCGCCCAACGGCCGATCCGAACGATGAACGTTGCGGTGCGCACGATTGGAGATCCACACCAGATGACAGGGCCGATACAGGAGGCGATCTGGCGAATCGATCCTGAGCAGCCCGTAACGCTGGTGCGCACGATGGACGAGGTCGTCGCCTATGAGTTGGCGGGTCCCAACATGATGACACAGGTCATGTTCGCGACGGGGCTGCTGGCCTTGGCCCTTGCGGCGATCGGCATATACGGGGTAATGGCTTACTCGGTCTCCCAGCAGACCAATGAAATCGGCATACGCATTGCGCTCGGGGCAAGTTCGGCGAACGTGTTGACACGGGTTGCGCGGCAGGGCGCAACGTTGACGGGAGTTGGCCTGCTTCTGGGAATTCCAGCATCGGTGTTCATCATTTGGTTCATCAACCAGATAGGTGAACGCGCCGGAACCGAGGGGCTGGCCATGACCGGAGCATTCGGATTGACGCCCTTACTCGTTGTAGCTGGAGTGCTGGCTACTGTCGGGCTGGTCGGCTGTTACCTACCTGCGCGCCGGGCGGCAAAGGTTGACCCGATGGTGGCGTTGCAGCAGGAGTAGACCGGTCACGCAGTCACGGCCGCTGCCAGTAATACTCGGGGTTTCTGGTGAAGTAGTTTGCCGCCCCCCCCTTACCATCATGTGCATCCTGGTCTGGATCCAAGTTGACGAAGGTCCTGCTCGAGATGCTGCTGGGATGGAATACCGCATTGCGTCCGAACGCCGAGTATGCGGCACATGAAAACCGATAAAGGTTCTTTGACAAATAGTGGAGGTAACTGGACAGGTCCACCGGACGCCCGTTGTACTCAGCATCGTCGTTGAGAAGAACCTGTGAGTCCTGGCGCAGGGACTCCCTCACCTCAGCCACGCTCAGCAGATTGCCGCCGCTGTCTGTGAAATACGCTGCATTCGTGGGATCGACAAACAGCCACTTGCCCAAGCTGTAGGAATAGACGGCGTTGAATGCATGCCACTCACCATTGAACACCCAATCCCGACCATTGCCATGTACGACGCGAGACTTGAACCCCATTGCCAGATACGCGTCGTTCAGCACGATGGCCTTCATGACGCAGTTGAGCCCGCTACCGGTTACCTCAACATGCCGCAGGATGTTCAGCGATGTCTCAGGATCGGGGCTGCTGCCACTCCCGTCATGTGACAACGTGTGGCTCGCCCAAAACAGCAGATTGAGAATCTTCGAGATCTCATCTCCGTCACCCGCTATTGAGTCAAGACGATATGTGAGGCGAAGGGCGGTGAGGCTGTCGTCTGATGATTCCTGGTAGGATAACTGGGGATAGCCGGCGGTCGGCTCGAAAGCATACTCGGGACTCGACTGCAAGATCGCCAGATAGTCGAAACTCGGATCGTACCCATACGGCGCCGTCTCGACTTCAGGGCCAGTAGAACAAGAAGTGACGACGGTGCCCACGAAGAACAGAATTGTCGTGTGTGATGGAGTTCTCATGGCTTCCGCCCTTGATACCCTTTCCCCGATCGGGTGTTCGCAGAGACGGGCGCCGCAACCGCTAGCTCTGGAACGCGCAGAGGTTTGCGGCATCCCATAGCTCAAACGATTGAAGAGCCTGTCTTCTGTCTCGAGTGGCTACGCACCCATGCGGGTTGCGGACTCGAACGCTACCGCGCGATCGTATGCGTGTACTTGAGCAACAGCGTCCTGTTGTCGGTGCGCGGCAACATCGGGTCGAAACGATCCCTGTCCAAGTTCAAACCCTCGTTGTATACCAGCCAGAGATCGTTGCCTTCGCGGAAGTTGTAGCGGATCCGAACGTTTGCGGCCGCGAAGTCGGCAACGCTGCTGAACTGCCAGAACGCGTTGACCGAAAGCTTGGTGTTCACGGCTACCTGCGTCCACATCCGCACGATGTGTGCATCGAAGCCCTGGTCGCGGTCCGGAAACCTGATCCTGTCTAGTTGATATTGCGCGGTAAGTCCGAGATGGCGTGAGACATTCCACTGGGGCGCCAACCAGATGTTCGCACGCCAGCCATCGTAGAACTGCGACATGCCCCAGCCCAGACTGGCTCTCAGCGGGTTGCCCCGAGCCATATTGAAGTCGCCTTCGTGACGGAAGAAGGTGTAGCTACCCGCAGGAATCTCAGATGCCTCGGGGAAGTTCAGTGTCTCGCGAAGATCTTCGTGGTAGAGCTCCAGGTCGAGCCCCAGACTTGCTCCCGATCGCCACTGCAGGTCGAAGTCGTGTTCGATGAACGCTGACTCCACCGATCGATCTTCGTTTCTGAGCGCGACCGACCCGAACAACTGAAACGGATCGATTCGTCGAAATGGACCATCGCCTTCGGGATAGTGGAAGTAAGAGATCGATCCAAATACGTCTGTGAAATCTTCACGTGTAACAAAGCCCATGTCCGGCCGGTAATCCGGGCCCGACCAACGGCCGCTCACGAAATATGTGAATCCACGATCCCGGAATCGTCCCGCTGTGACGCGTAGCAACCCAGTTCTGGTGAAGTCAAATCCCTCATTTCCTATGAGCTCATCGTCCAAGGATTGCGCCCACTGCACCGTGAAGTAATCATCGCCGGAATAGCGGAAGAAGCCATCCAGACCGTACGCAACGTTGTAACTACCATCATCGCCGACTCGTGTGGTGAGCATGGCGCCGGCGTTCGACAGTGGGTTCAACACGCGCCTTCGCACCCGCGCAACACCGAAGTTTTCAGACGGAAGTCCGTCTTGTCGCGCCGTCTGCATGTCGAGGAAACCCACGTCCCACTCTCCCACACGACCGACGAGCCTCGCACCACCGAGAATGCGCACCGGCGCACCATTAGACAAACCGACTCTCCGACTGTGAAACAGGCGGGTGGCCCCACCGGTGTAAAAGCCGAACATACCCGAGCGTTCCTGAAAGAACTGGCGTCTTTCGGGAAAGAAGAGCGAGAACCGTGTCAGGTTCACCTGCTGAAAGTCCGCCTCCACCTGTGCGAAATCTGTGTTGGCCGTGAGGTCCAACGTGAGGTTGTTCGTAACGTTGTATTTGATGTCGCCGCCTACCTCGTACTCCGCCTCGGAATCCTGCTGGTACGACGTTCCGGCTGGATTGAGCGCTGAGGTCTGTCCCATACCACTCAGCAGATATGGTGTCACGTACACAGGTCTGTGTGTCTGCACCCCTTCCAGGCCGGCATCTTTCGTTAGAGACGGCCTGAAGAACCCGAGTTCCGGTGGGATTTCCGGGAACACCTGCCATTCGTTCTTCCGAGCAATGAACCGGTAAGCGGATATGCCCATCTCCACTCGGTTACCGCTGGCCTGAAATCCCAGACTCGAAAACGGAATCCGCATTTCCGCGAACCAACCATCCGCCGTCTGCAGGGCCGCGGCGTCCCAGTACGTATTCCAATTTCCATTTCGATCTTGCCCGTCCGCCGCAAAGCTCACGTCCCCGCGTACGGCAGCCGGTGTCGTGAAGAACCAGAGAGCATTTTCATTGTCGTTGAAGCGGTCGATCAGGATGCCGAAGTGATCGTCGCCGCTCAAGCGATCTCTGTACATGGTGTTCACACGAATGCCCGATGGATCGGAGTCAAACATGCGGCCGGAGACATAAAGGAAATCCTCGTCATAGGCGACACGGATTTCCGTGCGTTCAGTCAGCTCACCGCGGAAGGTCGGAACCTGCATCGTCAGAGGCAGCGGATCGATCTCATCCCAGAAGGCTTCGTCACTGAGACCATCTATATCCACCGTTGCCGTGATTCGTCGCAGTACCACAGCATCCGCTTCTCCCGTGGAGCGCTGCGCCATGAGCGGTTGTACAAGGCCCGCCAGCGCCAGCAGCGCAACAGTTGCCACGATCAACCACCGGTTCTCTGGAGCGCTTCGACAGATCTTGTCTGAAAAGATTCTTTCATTTCCAAGTAAACGGACGTCCATCTTCTTCTCCTCACAACCGACTCGAGAGCGTTCCGCGCACCCGCGGGTTCCTATCGAGCGGATGCCTCAGTCTGCCACCCGGCGCCGTTGTCGGGAGGGATTGGTTTCGTCCAACGCCCAGATCGCCATCGCGCGTGTCGCAGGATCGTCATCGCGGAGCAGGTCGAGCAACGACTCCACGGCGCGTTCATCGTCGAGGTGGCCCATTTCCCACGCGGCGTATTGCCTGATTTCCGGATCACGATCGGTGAGCGCGCGCTCGAGTGTAGCGAGTTCGCGAAGCCGCCTGGGACCGTCCCATCCAAGCCATTCACCTGCCCAGACCTCGGTGTTGTCCCAGGGCCTGTACCCAATAGCGTCGAATACGACGTCTCGCGCCTCGTTGGCCCTGCGCGTGTCGATTTCCCCAAGGGCCCAAATCACAGGCTCTCCCAGGGCTTCGTCGCGCTCGACCGCTTCCATCAGCGGCCCGACGGCACGAGAGTCCTCGATCTCTCCCAGTGCCAAGACTGCCATCTCACGTACTAGCGAATCCTCGTCGTCCAACACCTCGATCAGCGGTTCGACCGAGCGCGGGTGTTTGATCTCACCGAGCGCCCATGCAGCTACGAGCCTCACATCAGCGTCGTCATCTCTGAGGCTCTCGTGCAGCGGCGATACCGCTCTGTCGTCTTCCATTTCCCCCAGTGCCCATGCAGCATAGCGGCGCACCGACGCGTCGTCAGATCTCAGCTCCTGGATCCGTTCCATGACGGAGCGCGGACCCTGTAGCCGGATTCGACTTGAGGTAGCGACTGTCACTGCATCCTCTGCTGACAACTCGAGAGCAGCAACTGGCACAGTGACAAAGGCCGCTATTAAGGCCACGGCCAACAGATCGCCTCGCGAAACAGGTCGTCGTGACAAGCCTCTCGTCAAGATCTTCCCCATACGAGTCTTGAGGTTTGATCGCCCCGCCATGGCGATTGCTCCGTTCAGCGCCATCCCACTCGTCTGCGCACGCACGACCTCCATGAGATGCTTCGCATAGACATCCGATCTAATACCGACGTTCAGCGCCTCGTCGTCGCAAGCGTGCTCCCGCTCCATCGCAGCACGACGTACCGCAAGCCACACCAGAGGGTTCGGCCAATAAATCGCACGCGCGATCTCACCGACAAGCAGCGCAAGGTAGTCGCAGCGTGTGGCGTGTGCGATTTCGTGTAACATCACGGCACTCTTCCGACCGGACGGCCACCGCTCTGCACTTGCCGGAAGGATCACGACAGGTTTGAAGAGTCCCCAGCACATCGGCATGGAAACCTCATCGCTAGAGACCACGGTGACTGAATCCGGCACCCCAAACCTCGACCTGACCGGAACCGTTCTGGCGCCGCCGCCTGCCCGACCGGCGATCGCGCGCCGGCTCAGGGCACGGACGTGATTCGTAGCGAACACGAACCTCAGCAACAAGAAGCAGGCACCCGCTGCCCAAACAACCAACACTATGGTGGCCGCAACGGACCCAAACGGCGGCACGGTCCTGGACGGCAGCAAATTCTTCCCGTCGAAACCGCTCACATGCTTCTGGCTCGTACCCGTGGCAGCCGCCACTGCCGTTTCGCTCGCCTCCGTGTTGGCGAGTGTGACCGAACGATCCACGGTGCTTTTTCGTTCCGGGATGACGGCATTCGCTGCCCGCGTCACAACCGGCATCCCGCTGACGTTCCATGCGGGCAACGAAATTGCGAGAGCTGGCAGGATTAGCAGAGCACCTAGCGAGATGCTCCAGACCGCGTGCCTGCTCGCCGCCGAAGCCTTACGTGCCACCGCCGTCACCGTACCTGCGATCGCCAGCACGATGGACCCCTTCACGAGCATCTCCGAGCCAACGAGCAGCGCCCAGGGGACCGAGAAATCAACCAGGGACGTCATCTTGGGCCTTCCTCTCGTTCTCTATCCACTCCGCGATCTCGTCCAGTTCGCTCCTCGAGAGCCGTTTGGATGACATGTCCAGCAGTGAGAGGACCGCCTTGGACGGGGAGCCGCGGAAGAAGGTCTGCAGCAGATTCCTCATCGCGCTCCTGGTGGCCTTTCTGTGCGGCACGGTCGGCATATACACGTAGCGCCGGCCATCCTGCCGATGCTTCAGATGGCCCTTCTTCTCCAGGATCCCGAGCGTGACCCGCACGGAGTCGTAACCCGGGTCGTCGCGCATCTTTGAAGCGACCTCGCTGGCCCCGGCTTCGCCGAGCCGGTACACGATGTCCATGATCTCTCGTTCTCGCCGGCTCAAGTCTGCTATGTGCGGTGTGTTCACGGTGTTTCCTCGCGATGATACATCGGGCCAAGTGAAAGAATATTTACAGTACGGACAACAGAAAGAAAAGTTTCAGAAACCGTATCAGTTGATAGGAGATCCTGCAGATGAGGTCGAACCTTGCCGGACCGACGGCAGCACGTATCCGACCATCATCTCATGGGA